>SZPD01000010.1 GCA_030263515.1 Anaerolineae bacterium CFX9
CCAAGCCCCTGCTCCGGGGACATGTACGCGGGCGTACCGACCATTCCCCCGCTCGCCGTGAACTGAACACCCGTGACGATCTTGGCGATGCCGAAGTCCGTCAGCACAACGCGGTTATCGCGGTCAAGCATCAGGTTGGCAGGCTTGACATCGCGATGAATCATGCCCTGGCTGTGCGCATAGGCCAGCGCGCTGGCAGCTTCACGGATGATGCGCAGCGCTTCCGAAAGCGGCAGGCGTTCGCCGCTTTCAGCGAGCCGGTTGATGACCTCCTTGAGCGTGGGCCCCTCAACCAGCTCCATCACCATGTAATAGGTTTCAGTTTCCGGGTCCGTCTCGAAGTCGTAGACCTGCACAATGTGCTGGTGCTTCAGCCGGGCGATGTTCTGCGCTTCATTGGCAAACCGATTCTTGAACTCAGGATCGTCTGCAAGGAAAGGATGCAGCACCTTGATCGCCACATAGCGATTAAGTTGGCTGTGAAGTGCGCGGTACACTTCTGCCATCCCACCGCGCCCAAGCCGATCGATGACTTCGTACTTGCCGAATTTCCGACTTTCCACGTTTCAGAGAACCTCGCGGCGAAACACCGCGTAATGAAAACGTCGCTGAGTATATCCTACATCAGCGACGCTCTCAAACCGAATTCTTCGTAACAGCGATTAACCAGCGGCGGCGATTCCCTGAATGCCACCCTCTGTCATCTGGCGGGCATCCAGCGCCTTATCCACCTCTTCTGCCGTCATATAGCCCAGTTCGACGACGATCTCCCGGATGCTGCGGTTCTCCGCCAGCGATTTCTTGGCAACCTCTGCGCCCTTCTGATAGCCGATGATCGGGTTGAGCGCCGTCACCAGAATTGGATTGCGAGACAGCCAGCCTTCAGCGCGCTCGCGGTTCACGACCAGCCCCACCACACATTTGCTGGTGAAGGCATTCACAGAGCCGATCATGACATGCATCGCCTCAAACAGATTATGCGCGATGATCGGCATCATCACATTGAGTTCAAGCTGCCCTGCCTGCCCCGCCAGCATAACCGTCAGATCGTTGCCCATGACATGAAACATCGCCATGTTCAGCATTTCCGCCAGCACCGGGTTGACCTTGCCCGGCATGATCGATGAGCCGGGCTGTACAGGCGGGCAGGTAATCTCCGCCAGACCCGTCGTAGGGCCGCTGGACAGCAGGCGAATATCGTTGGCGATACGGGTCAGGTCCTGCGCCACCGTGCGAAGCGCGCCGCTGAAATAAACGGCATCCTGATGCGACTGCATCGACTCGAACAGATCATCGCTTTCGTAAAGCGTCAGGCCGCTCAACTGGCTGAGTTTGGCAACCATGCGCTTATGATATTCGTGATGCGCGTTCAGCCCGCTGCCGACGGCCGTGCCGCCGATCCCCAGCCGTCGCAGACCTTCCGCCGCCTGCCTGACCTTCTCGATATTGCGATAGATCGCCTTCGCATAAGCGCCAAATTCCTGCCCCAGGCGAACAGGGACCGCATCCTGAAGATGCGTGCGGCCGCTCTTGACCACATCGTCCCATTCTTTCGCCTTGACGCTGAGCGCGTCTGCCAGCATGGTCAGCGACTGTACAAGCTCATCCAGACGCCACAGCGCGCCGAGGCGAATCGCCGTCGGGATCGTGTCGTTGGTGCTCTGCGCCATATTGACATGATCGTTCGGGTTTACAGGTTTCTGCTTGTCATCCAGCGCAAAACCGAGGATCTGATTGGCGCGGTTGGCGATGACCTCATTGGTATTCATGTTGTGGCTGGTTCCCGCCCCCGCCTGGAACGGATCCACCACAAACTCAGCATCCCACTGGCCGGCGATCACTTCATCCGCCGCCTGCATGATGGCGCGCGCCATCTGGGCATCCAGCAGCCCCAGATCAAGATGAACTTCAGCGGCAGCCCGCTTGATAGTCGCCATCGACCAGATGAAAGCGCGATAGGGGCGCAGACCGCTGACCGGGAAATTCTCGACCGCGCGCTGCGTCTGCGCAGCGTAGAGCGCGCCCGCGGGAACCCTCACTTCACCGAGCGAGTCTTTTTCGATACGGAAGTCTGTCATGTTCCGTGAACTCCTGTGCAAAACAACAAAAAAGGCGCTACAGATTGTAGCGCCTTTGCCACCCAAAAGGGCGTACCACTTAGCGATTACTGAGATTTAGCGGGCCGCGTACAGGCGGGCAACCTCATCCCAGTTGACCACATTCCACCACGCCGCGAGATAATCCGGCCGGCGGTTCTGATACTTCAGGTAATAGGCGTGTTCCCAGACATCGACGCCCAGAATCGCCGTCTTGCCTTCCATCAGCGGGGTGTCCTGATTGGGGGTGGACGTGATGCTCAGCGAGCCGTCCGGCGCTGTGACCAGCCAGGCCCAGCCGCTTCCGAAACGCCCCGCGCCGGCTGCCTGGAACTGCGCCTTGAACTCATCGAAGCTGCCGAAAGCTGCATTGATTGCCGCTGCCAGCTCACCGCTCGGAGCGCCGCCGCCGTTGGGCGACATCAGCTTCCAGAACAGCGAGTGATTCCAGTGACCACCGCCGTTGTTGCGCACCGCAGTGCGGATCGATTCCGGCAGGCTGTCGAGCGACTGAAGCAGCTCCTCAAGGCTCTTGCTCTGAAGATCGGGATGATTCTCCAGCGCCTTGTTCAGGTTGGTCACATACGTGTTGTGATGCTTGCCGTGGTGAATTTCCATCGTCTGCTGGTCGATATGCGGTTCCAGCGCATTCGTCGCGTAAGGGAGGCTGGGGAGTTCAAAAGCCATGGATCTCTCTCCTTGAAATCGATACAGAAGTAGTCACGTGAGACGAGGATATTCTATCATGTCCGAATACCGTTGTAACGCTTTGACGGTCTGAATTGGTCATGTCTTATAAAGGTCTGGCGCTCATCTCACCGAATACTCAGAATTCGGCGGGTTTGCAAGGCGGACGCTCTGTCCCTATGAAAAATCGGCCTTTCTACGCTACAGTATGCGCGCATTCTCATAAGGAGACACTTTCTATATGACCCCCACGACTGCGGCTGCGCCCCAGCGTGAGCCGGCAAAAATCCCTGTCCAGGTGTATCTGTTTCTGGCAGCGGGCATCGTCGCCGTCTCGCTGGCATCCATCTTCATTCGCTACGCATTTATCGAAGGGATGCCATCCGCGCTGGTGGCTGCCGGACGACTGACAATTTCTGCGCTTATGCTGGCTCCATTCGCGCTGCTGCGTCACCGGCCTGAACTGGCGACTCTGAGCCGCGCCGACTTCCTCCTCGCCGTGGCGGCAGGCTTCTTCCTCGCCATCCATTTTGCCACCTGGATCGCCTCGCTCGAATATACCAGCGTGCTGATCAGCGTCGTCTTCGTCACCACCAATCCACTGTGGGTGGCGCTGTTGGAATTTATCTTTCTGCGCCAGCCGCTGCGCCGTTTCATCGTGATCGGGCTGATCATTGCCTTCGTCGGCGGTGTGCTGATCGGGATCGGCGGCGAGGCAGATCCGGCGGACGATTCGGGTCAGGCAGTGCTTGGGGCCGCCCTGGCGCTGGCCGGAGCGATTTCGATCGCCATCTACCTTGTTATCGGGCGCAAGGTGCGCGCCAAACTGACGCTCGTTCCGTATGTCTGGCTCGTCTACAGCATCGCGGCGGTATTCCTGATCATCAATCTGCTGCTCACCGCCACGCCTGTGATCGGCTACAGTGTCAATGGCTATCTCCTGATCGTGCTGCTGGCGCTCGTCCCGCAGTTGATCGGTCATACCTCGTTCAACTACGCACTGCGCTATCTGCCTGCCACACTGATCGGGATCATCACGCAGATCGAGCCGATCGGAAGCGCGGTCGCCGCATTGATCCTCTTTCAGGAACTGCCCCTGCCCCTCCAGATTTTCGGCAGCGGGCTGATTCTGGTGGGGGTCATTCTGGCAACGCGGGGGCAGAGCCAGAAAAGCTGAAGATGTGTGGGCACGTGACAAAAAAAGCGCTTCTCGGCTGATGAGAAGCGCTTTTTTGCAGGCAGCATCCTGCACCTCAGCGGCTCAGTTGATAGCCCAGATACTCACTGCTGCCAGGCCAGATCTCAAAAAACGGCGCATCCTGAGGACGCATCACGGGAGACATGATCTCCTGCAAACGCCCTTCCTCCGCAAGCTCCTGCAGGGTGTATTCAACCAGCAGGCGGAAGTCGATATCATTGCGGGGGACCGCCATCACGCGGTAAGTTCGGCTGAACCAGATAGCGCGCCCGTCGCCATCCGTGAGAAGATTGAGCGTCTCCGGGTTGGCTTCAAGATGCGCCTGCAAACGCATGCTGTCGCCAAAGACGGCATCGAGATTGATGGCGGTATCCGTGAGGATCGAGAAAGCGGCATCGCTTTCGCGCGGCACCGTATAGAAATCATCGACAATGGCGCGGTTCCGCTCCGCCTCAGCGCGAAGCACCTCGCGCGAGCCGGCGTCTTCAGTAAAGAAGCCGATGGCTCGCCCGCGCAGCCCGCCGATACTGGTAATCTGCCGGCTGGTTTCGACCATCAACTGCAAACCGTGCATCAGGTAGTAACCGGTGTAATCAACGCGATCGATCCCATTCCAGTCCGGCTGAACGCCAATCGCCAGGTCCGCCTGCCCGCTGGCGACGAGATCGAGCGCATTCTCCGCACTGTTTGGAATGAACTCAACCGTCACCCCCCAGCGCTCAGCCATGGCGTTCACCAGCGTGCGATGCGCCGCATCGAGGCGTCGCGCGCTCTCAGAAGCGTCCGCAGGCAGTTCGGGCAGCCCGGCAATGCGCACACGGCGCTCGCTTTGCAGGCGCGGGACCACATACGACTGTGGAAAGGGTACGTCAGTTGGAAACTGATCCGGACGCGGAGCATCCTCCGGCAGATTGAGCCAAAGGATCAGAGACCCCGGATTGTAGGCCGCCCCGTCAAAATGAGCGCGGTGAATCTCATTCAGACGCCCGCTGCGGAACAGATACTGAAGCGACCGGTTCACCAGATTACGCAGGTTGACATCCTGCCGCCGGACACCAACCGCCAGCGGAAGCTGTTCAACCGGGTCTTCGACGAAGCGCACCGCAGTCGGGTCGGTGATCATGCGCTGAAGCCGGACGCGGCTGTCAGCTACCGCATCGATCGACTGCCCTGCAAGCGCTGCCATCGCCTGATCAAGCGTCAGAAATGTCTGCACAAAGAAGTCATAGCCGGCGCGGTTGAGCCAGTCGAGCACAGCTCGCTCACCTTGCGTACCGAGCACAACCCCTACCTTGCGTCCTTCCATGTGACCGAGCACGGTTGCGCCGTCGCCATTATTGACCAGCAGCGAGATCGTGCCCGGAAAATACGTTGTGCTGAACTCTACGCGGGAATCCAGGCTGCGCATATGGGGCTGTGCGGCGATCAGCAGGTCGATGACGCCGCGATGAAGTGTTTCCACCGTCGTCTGGCGGGTGACCTGCACGAACTGAACTTCAACACCCCAAAGCTCCGCAAGACTGCGCGCTAGGTCAGCATCGAAGCCGCTGAGTTCGCCTCGAATATTGAACTCGCCAAACGGCGGTTCGTTGTACAGAATGCCGACGCGCACCACCCCGTCCCGGATAATCCGCGCCACGGCAGATTCGCCGGGCAGCGCATCAATATCCATCGCCTCGACCACCGGGACCAGCGTCGGCGGAACCAGTGTCGGCGCAGGCTGCCAGTCGCCTGACTGGGCAGCGAGCCACGTTGCAGACAGCAGCATACCTGCCAGCAGGCAGAGCAGCAGCGCGAGCATTCGGGTCAACCGTTTCATTGCCTAATCCTGATACAATCGATGGGAAAGAATGTAATCGAGCACGGGCATCGGAACCATGTAGCGAGCGCTTTTGCCATGCCGAATCCTGTCGGCGATTTCCGTCGACGAAATACCGATCAGCGGCGCATCGATCATGACGACGCGCTCACTGAGACCGGGCAGGACCGCGTCATGCATGTGCGGGTCTGCCGCGGTGTCTGTGCGGCTCATCACCGCGAACCTGCAAAGCTGCATGAGCTGTTCAGGCTGATGCCACCGGGGCAGATCGCGCAGCGAATCCCCCCCCATGACGAAGTAAAGCTCAGCATCAGGGAACTGCTGCTGAAGGATGCGCATGGTGTCCACCGTATAGTGAGGGCCGGGGCGGTCAATATCAACCCTCGAAATGACGAACGCGGGGTCATCGCCGAGCGCACGCTCCAGCATCGCCAGGCGATGTTCCAGCGCCAGGCGCGTATCGCCCTGTTTGTGCGGTGGGTCGCCAGCGGGAACGAACAGGATTTTTTCCGCGTTTAAGCCCTCGCGGGCTGCTTCTGCCAGAACCAGATGCCCGATATGCGGCGGGTCGAATGTCCCGCCCAGGATACCAATACGACGCATTCCCGCTCCACCTAATCCGACCACTCAAGCTCATGAGCGCCAATGTATACCGTGTCACCTTCGACGATCCCTGCCTTGCGCAGCGCCTCTGTGATGCCCAGGATATCCAGTGTTCGCTGAAAGCGCAGCACAGCTTCGTCATAATCCCAGTAGGTCATCGCTGCGGCGCGTTCGATGCGCTTGCCGCTGACGCGATACTCGCCCTCCCCGATCTTTTCGACCTCGAACGGCAGTTCTTCCGGCGGCAGCTCATAAAGCGGCAGCGCCGCGCTGGCTTCGCGTTCCGGTTCATGAAGTTCGGCGACGGTCTGGAAAAGCTTTTGCACCAGCTTGCCGACGCCCTGCTGTGTGGCGGCCGAGATCGCCATCACCTCTACGCCGCGCGCCTTCAGCGTGGTGCGGATCGTCTCCCACCGTTCCTGTACTTCAGGCAGATCGATCTTGTTCAGCACCACAATCTGGGGGCGTCTGCCCAGTTTTTCATCATACAGCGCCAGCTCGACATTGATCTGGTTGTAGTCGGCGATCGGATCTTCATTAGCGCCGTTGAGCAGATGCACCAGCACGCGCGTTCGCTGAACATGCCGCAGGAAGGAATGCCCCAGCCCAACGCCCATATGTGCGCCCTCGATCAGACCGGGAATATCTGCCACCACCAGATCGCGATCATCATAGAGCACAACACCCAGATTGGGTTCCAGGGTGGTGAACGGGTAATCGGCAATTTTGGGGCGGGCGTTGCTGATCACGGAAAGCAGGGTCGATTTGCCTGCGTTCGGCACGCCGACGATGCCGACATCGGCAATCAGACGCAGTTCAAGCAGCAGCCAGCGCTCGATACCCGGCTCGCCCTTCTCCGCCACCCGCGGAGCCTGGTTCTTTGAGGTGACAAAGCGCGCATTGCCGCGCCCGCCGCGCCCGCCTCTGGCAACGACGACCGCATCGTCTGCATGCACCAGATCGGCAAGGATTTCATTCGTCTCGGCATCCCGAATGATCGTCCCCGGCGGCACATGGATGATGACCGGATCTGCGCTGCGCCCCGTCTTGGTTGCAGTGCCGCCGCGCTGACCGTGCTTCGCCTTAAAATGGATCTTGCTGCCGAAGGCGGCGAGTGTGTTCATCTTAGGATCGACCCGGAAGATCACATCGCCCCCGCGCCCGCCATCACCGCCATACGGGCCGCCATGCGGCACAAATTTCTCTCGGCGGAACGCGACGACACCATCGCCACCGTTACCGCTCTGGACAAAGATTTTCACCTGATCGATCATGGTGCGTGAGTCAGTACTCCAGTTCCGGAAGCATATCCGGCTGACCAGCGCGATACCAGGCAATCGTCCGGCGCGCGCCCTCATCAAACGGGAGAGGCTCAAAACCCAGTTCCCGCCGCGCTTTTTCATTGGAACAGCGCCAGTAATTATACACGTATGAACGCAGATTAATGGGATAGAACGGCTCGCGGCGGGTGATCGCCGAGATGGCAGTCAGCACGCGGGCGGCCGCCACGCCCATCCAGCCGGGGATCGTGATCCGTGGGAAATGCAGGCTCGCCTCGGCGCAGATGATGTCGAATGCTTCCCGATGTGTGAGCGATTCGCCGCACAGATTGTAGATCTCGCCCGCCCTGCCCTGTTCGGCACAGAGGATGATCCCGGACGCCGCATCGCCGATATACACGGGAAAGGTGACGTAACGACCGCGATTGACCTGCATGATGATGCCGCGCATCGGATCACGGAAGAACAGCCGGTTGAAGGCATACTGCCCCATCGGCCCATAAAATGCTCCGGGACGCGCAATCACAACCGGCAAACCTCTGTCGTTGAACGACATTGCCAGCGCTTCGCCCCGCAGTTTGCTGCGCTGATATGGATCGACGGGGTGTGCCGGATGTGTTTCATCCACGATTCGGGATGGATCGGGCTGCCCGACCACAGCGATCGTCGAAACATGCACCACGCGCTCAACCCCATGATCCAGGGCTGCCTGAAGGACGTTGTGCGTGCCGCCCACGTTGATGCGGTCAAAACTGGCGTCATCGCCCCAGAAACGAAACCTGCCCGCAGCGTGGATGACGAGCTGGCAGCCGCGCATGGAATCGGCAAACGTCTCAGGAACCTGAACGTCCCCGGCGATCACATCCACCTGAGGATAGCGCGCCAGCCATGCATGCTTCTGCGGAGCGCGCGCCAGCAGGCGAACCTGATATCCTGAACGTAAAAGGGTGGGGACGAGATGGCGACCGAGAAAGCCTGTGCCGCCTGTGACGAAAACCTGTCTGGAGTTCGAAACCACAGTTTGCCTGCCTAGCCGCGCCCCTTGAAGGACGGCAGCGTAGTCAGTTCCTGCATACGATGTGTGCCGGTGTTCCAGCCCAGAGGAAGCTCCTGAAGATAGGCGCTGATCTTCCAGCGTTCATCGTCCGTATGCCATGACAGGGCATAGATCGTAACCGAGTCGCCGAGATCCTGCGTGACCGCGCGCCTACCGCTGGACTGATGATAGGTCGCCATCCGGCGCACCGTCTGCGTATCCAGCACCAGGCAGCGATCGCCCTCTTCGCTGAAGGCGCGCAGTTCTACCTGATGATCGCCTCGAAGCACACCCGCCAGGTGGGGACGTGGAGAAAGGGTGGCTTCTTCCACTGCCTGATAGAAACGCTTCAGGCGCACCCCTGTAAGATAGCGTTCCGCCTGTGTCTGCTGAAGACGCCGGGGAAGCAGTGCGCATTCCTGCAGCCATTCCACCGCTTCAAGATAATGTTCCCGCGCCAGTTCCACCACCTCATCAGGGGCGATCCACTCATGGCGCACACTGTCGCCAATCGTCACCCGGCGCATCCGCTCGCGCCACGGCGTATAGGGTTGTCGGCGGCGCTGCTCTGAACTCATCCGCATACTCTTGCTATCTGAATTACGGCAGTGTCACTGTATCAGTGGAGAGGCGAAAAAACAATGGTACACCCGTCTTGTGCGGCGGGTTTTTCGCCCGCCTGCTTTTTGGGGTCAAACTTCTGTGGAGATATGCCCAGGCAGATCCGCCGCCCGAACGCCCGGAAGGCGCAGGCGTTTCCTCGATGAAGCCCCTAAGAGGGGGTGGAATGGAGCGCCATCCAGATGCTCTGTCGCAAGCGGGTGCGGTTAAGCGGTCGTACCAGAAACTCATCAATGCCGGCTGCGAATGTAAGGGAAGACTTGTCATCTTCAGCACTGCCGACGGCGATCACATGAATACAGGCCAGATCGCGTATCTCTCGCGCTCTGGCAAGCATCTGCCAGCCATGCATATCCCTGAGCTGAAGATCCATCACCAGCAGATCGGGTTGTTTCTCCTCCAGAAGACGGAGCGCCTCCGCGCCGTCAGCGGCGATAGTGAATGCAATCCTGAGGTCGTCCAGCACATCCAGCACCAGATCGCGCTCGCCGGCATCCGCGCAGATGACGATCCCATGATGGCCTTCCGCCAGCCGAAGGGCGCGCATTTCCTGGCTGGCGATCAGATCGTCCAGGCTGATGACCGCCTCTGCGTCCCGATCGGAGCGCGGCAGCGAGAATGGGGTATCTCCGTCAGCGTTGACCTCGACGAATGCGACCGCCGCCATCGAAAACAGTTCCGGGGCGATCTCGGACAGCCGTTTGCCGGCAGTTTCGGCATCGCCAATCTGCGCAAACGGCTTGCCATCCTTGCCCAGGACCGCGATCATCTCATCGTGCGCCACCGCAGAAAGCGTCTCGTTCTGGTTGATCCTGGCGATCGCCGCGCGGACATCATCCAGCCGGTCAAGCGGAAGCGTGGTGTTCAGGTAAAAAACCCGCTGGCGCGTCGGCCCTTCGTAGGTATGCAGGTCAAAACGGTGCGATTCCGGCATGGCATAAAGCCAGACGTACTGGCGATTGAACTGCTCAATCTGAGCGGCATTTTTAAGCTATTCAAGTTCGTCGTCGCTGATCGGACGCCCAAAATCAGATGCACTGAACGGACGGTAAGCCCCGGTCAGCAGTTCCTGCACAGTTGTCTCTGTCCACTGGACAACCACTTCACCATCCGCCAGCACGAAGACCTGATGCCGCGCTACCGCCGAACCCCGTGGAACTTTCGCCATGACGCTCGCTACAGATCGACGAAGTAGGACGCCGCCGCACGATCGAGCATGTCACGAGTCAGCATAGGCGGGCGATTCATGTAAATCGCGATATCGATCAGTTGATTGATCAGGTCGCGCGGGTGCACGGCGCGCAGCTTGCGTTCCTGTTTGACGTACCATTTCTGCGCCAGATACGCCAGCGCCGATTCGTCGTACTTGATGCCCTTCGATGCGCAGACACGCTTGAAGATCTCACGATACTGATCCCAGTCAGGATCGGTGATCTCGATCTTGTGGCGGATGCGGCGCAGGAAGGCTTCATCCACCAGGTCACGCGGGTCAATATTGGTCGAGAACACGATCAGGACGAAGAACGGAAGCTCGATTTTCCGCCCCGTCGCCAGCGTGAGGAAGTCAACCCCCTTCTCCAGGGGAACGATCCAGCGGTTGAGCAGGTCACGCGGGCGCACCTGCTGGCGACCGAAGTCGTCGATCAGGAACATGCCGCCGTTCGCTTTGACCTGGAAGGGTGCTTCGTAGTATTTGTTGGTGTCGTCATACACCAGGTCAAGACCGGCAAGCGTCAGCTCACCGCCAACCATGATCATCGGACGCTTGATGCGGATCCAGCGCGGGTCTGGAACGACGCCTGTCCCGATGCGCACCCGCTGATCCGAATCATCTGCCAGTTCATGGTTGACGTTGTCGAATACGCGGATCACCTGTCCGTCCACATCGAATGCATGGGGGATCCAGATGTTCCCGCCCAGCACAAGCCGGCCAACGGTTTCGGCGATTGTCGTCTTGCCGTTGCCCGGCGGACCGTACAGGAAGATCGACTTGCCAGAATTGACCGCCGGCCCGATTCTGCCGAGCATTTCCTCAGAGATGACAAGCTGAGAAAGCACGGAACGCAGGGAGTCTTCGTGGACGATCAGGCGTTCACGGTTCTGCTCACGCATCGCCGTGATGTACTGGTTAAGCGTCACCGGCGCTGGCCCGGCATACTGCGAGCGTTCGAGCGCTTCCCGCGCCTTCTCAGCCCCGCGCGCAGAGATCAGATACTGAAACCCGGCCTCCCCCAGCCCGCCGGAACCACGCACCTCAACATACTTTTCCCGCTTGAGAAAATCCATCACCGTATCGAGCACGCCGGTATATGGCAGCTTGACGATATCGGCGATGACGTGCCCCGGCAGATAACCCCCGAAATAAAGAACTTTCAGAACAAGATCAGCCAGATTGAGCAGGTTGAGGCCAGTATCTTCCAGGCGGTTGAGCGGCGGCGGCGTCCAGGGCCCTCCTAGATCGCCTGTGCCCCCCCGATTACCTGTGGCGCCTATGCTGCGGATCGGCTGTGGACGCGGAATATTGGCATTCGGTCGATCGGTCATATCAGGTTATCCCTTGTACCGCACTCAATGACGCATCAGGATGACAAATGTAACGGGTGGCACATGATTTCGTTTTTGTGGAACTGACACATGATTGATTATAGCGATCCATCCCGATCTTGAGCAACCGAAGCAGTTGCGTTAGAGTCGTAATCATGGAAAATTCACAAACTGGCGTTGAAGAACTGAATCACGATTCTCCTGTACTGCTCTCGTCTGGTGTCAAGATGATTGAAAATGTTCAGTGGCTTGGTCATGGAAGCTTTCTGATCAAAGGTTCCCCTCGCATCTATATCAATCCGTGGCGCACAGCACGCGCTGATCAACCCGCAGACCTCATCCTGATCGGTCATCATCACTACGAAAGCTGCTCGATTGCCGATATTGAACGACTGCGGGATGAACACACCATCATCCTTGCGCCGGAGCGCGTCGCCCATGAAATCCCCGGCTGCACGGTGCTGCGCGCATGGCAGAGCGTGACCATCGGGCGCGCCTGCATCAAGGCGATCCCGGCCTATCATCCCACAGACTGGCATCACTCGCGCACAGATGGCGGGCTTGGGTTTGTGGTATCGATGAACTTCTACGATCTGTATTATGCAGGGGATACCGGTCTCACCCCTGAGATGCTGACCATCCGACCAGACATTGCCATTCTTCCCATCGACGGCGAAGGAACCCTCAACGCAGACGAAGCGGCTCAGGCGGTAGCCGCCATGCGCCCGCGCATCGCCATCCCCTGCAACTGGGGAACCGGCGCTGAAGCGGCGACTCGCGTCGATGCCGGGCGCTTCGAAAGCGCGGTGCGTGCCGCCGCACCCGATGTCCAGGTGCTGCTTCTGCGCCCTGAACGCTGAAATCCCGATCACGCTGAACAAAAAAAGACACGCCCGGATATGAGCGTGTCTTTTTAATTCGCAGTTGAGTGCTGCCAACTCAGGCGGCAGCCGGCGTGAGCGTGCCGTTTTCACTCCAGACCAGGCGAACGTTCTCTGTGGTGTAGAGGTGGGGACGAGAGACACCGTTGATGACATCAGCGTCGATGACCACGCGGGCAATATCACTGCGCCCCGGCGCTTCGTACATCAGGTCGAGCAGGCGGCTTTCGATGATCGAACGCAGTCCGCGCGCGCCTGTGCCGCGCCGCATGGCGATATCCGCCGCCGCGCCAAGCGCGCTTTCATCAAACACCAGTTCGAGATCATCCAGCGCCAGAAGCTGCTGATACTGTTTGACGAGCGCGTTCTTTGGCTCTGTCAGAATACGCATCAGCGCGTCGCGATCGAGCGGTTCAACGCTGATCAGCACGGGCAGCCGGCCGACAAATTCCGGGATCAAACCGTATCCCATCAGGTCTTCCGGGCTGATCTGCCGCAGCAGCGCTGATTTATCTTCTTCGGCGCGGGGCTGCGCGGTGAAACCGAGCGTGCCCTTCCCACCGATCCGTTTGGAGATATTCTCCTCGATACCGGCGAATGTGCCGCCGCAGATGAACAGGATATTGGTCGTGTCTACCTGAAGGAATTCCTGATGCGGATGCTTCCGCCCGCCCTGAGGCGGGACATTTGCCAGCGTGCCTTCAACGATCTTCAGCAGCGCCTGCTGCACCCCTTCCCCGCTGACATCGCGGGTGATCGAAGGATTGTCTGCCGATTTGCGGGAGATCTTGTCGATTTCATCGATATAGACGATACCGCGTTCTGCGCGGGCGATATCGCCGTCTGCCGCCTGGATCAGGCGGAGCAGGATGTTCTCAACATCCTCGCCAACATACCCTGCTTCAGTCAGTGAGGTGGCATCTGCAATGCAGAACGGCACATCGAGGACCCGCGCCAGGGTCTGCGCCAGCAGCGTCTTGCCGCTGCCCGTGGGGCCAACGATCAGGATATTGCTCTTGTCCAGCTCGACACCGTTGGCGACGCCACCGCTGCGAATGCGCTTGTAATGGTTGTAAACCGCCACGCTGAGCACACGTTTGGCAAAATCCTGCCCGACGACGTACTCATTGAGATGCGCCATGATCTCGCGTGGGGAAGGCAGATGGTCGAGATGGAATTCGGGCTGCACCTCATCGCGCTCATACGTCGATGTCCCGACGTTTTCCTCAAACAGGATACGCTGGCACAGCTCGACACAATGATCGCAGATGAAAACACCATCCGGACCGGCGATCAGTCGCTCGACTTCATCATGCCCGCGGCGGCAAAAGGAACACCGCTGGTTGGCTGGGGTCAAATTCACGCACTCCTCCGTAAATGAGTCGCGTCCATACGCCTCTACTGTACCATGACGTATGGACGCAATTATATGACGTTTGCGGGATTCGCGCCCTTACGTCAGGACTAGTTTGCGCTCTGAAGCGCCTTCGTCTTGGCGCCTTCAAGCACGGCATCGATCAGCCCGTACTCAACGCTCTGATGCGCGCTCAGGTAAATATCGCGGTCGGTATCACGCTCGATCACTTCGCGATCGCGCCCGGTATGACGCACAAAGATATCCATCAGGCGATCCTTCAGGCGCATGATCTCATTCGCCTGAATGACGATGTCCGACGCCTGCCCCTGCGCGCCCCCGAGCGGCTGGTGCATATGAATGGTGGCGTTGGGCAGCGCATAGCGCATCCCTGCTTCGCCTGCCGTCAGCACCACAGTGCCGAAGCTGGCAGTCAGCCCCACAGCCGTCGTGCTCACGGGCGCGCTGATCTGCTGCATGGTATCGTAGATCGCCAGCCCGCTGTAAACCACACCACCCGGCGAATTGATGAACATCTGAATCTGACGGTCGGGATCCTCACGCTGGAGGAACAGTAGCTGCGCCACGATCAGGTTGGAGATCTGGTCGTTGATCGGCGTTCCCAGCATCACGATACGTTCTTTGAGCAGCAGCGAATAGATATCATAGGCACGTTCGCCGCGGCTTCCGGTCTCGATCACCATAGGGACGAGATTGGTCGGGAACATTTAATCTCCTTTTTCCTCTGTAACTTCGGTCGCAACATCGGTAGAGGGCTGTTCGTCATCTGCGTTCGACGCTTCCGGTGCGGCTTCTTCCGCGGCGGACGGTTCAGGCGCTTCGCCACGGGCGATCAGCGCGATGCGTTCGCGGACGCGGTTATTGAGCACGTCGGTCGCAATGCTGGCGCGCATATTCTGATCGCGGAACAGGGCGCGGATCTCATCCTGGCGCTCCGGCTCAAACTGCGCGGCAACCCGGTCGATCTCGGCATTGATATCATCGTCGTTCACAGCAATCTGCTCGGCGATCATCACCTCGCCCATCACCAGCGAACGGCGCAGCGACTGGATAGCCGTGTCACGATATTCCTCATGGAGCTGTTCGCGGGTTTTGCGGGTCAGCTTCATGTAGGTATCGAGGTTTAACCCTTGCTGACGCAGATTGCCGTCCAGGTTCTGAAGGAAACGCTCGGTTTCGTCGATCACCATCGCTTCGGGATAACGAATATCCGCCTGTTCGGTGATCGCGTCCAGCGCCTGACGGGCATATTCACTCTCGTAACGGTTGCGCGCGGCATTTTCCAGGTTCTCGCGCACGCGCATGCGCAGTTCAAGCAGGGTGAGCGGCTTTTCCTCGTCAGCCGTGACGCGGGCGGCAAAATCATCATTCATGGCGGGCAGCGTGACCTTCTCGATCTTGTCCGCGATCACATGAAAACGAATGGTTTTACCGGCGATATCGTCATACTCCGGATCATCTTCCGGGATCACGAGGTCGAATTCCTTCGATCCGCCAACTTCGATTCCGGCGACCGCCTCGGCAAATCCTTTGACCGGCTCATGTTCAGCATCGAGGATGAGCGTATAGGCGTGTTCGTGCATAAAGGTCTCGCCCTTCATGCGGTTCATCACCTTGTCGATGGCGAGATCCCCATGGCTGTGCTCGTGTCCTTCGTGATCATGGTCATGACCGTGATCCTCAGATTCATGATCGTGATCATGTTCATCGTGATGCTCAGTTTCCGCCTCCGCCTCCGCCTCGGTATTTTCTTCTGCTTCAGCGTCTGCCTCTGCGCCTTCCTCAACGAAGACGCTGTGAAGCGCCAGCGTCACACGGTCACCCAGCACCGCAGCCGTCCGGCTTTCCTCAACAACGGCATTCTGTTCCTGAAGCGTGCGCATGGCGCGGTCAACAGCGTCGTCTTCAACTGCCGGCGGGGCATAGTCTACGCGCACTGAGCGGTAATCTCCGAGATCGACTGTCGGCTGCAGGGGCACAGAAAACGTCAGCGTCAGGGCTGGATCGTAGGATACATCATCCAGCGCACCTGGGCCGTAGGGGTCAATTTCCTGCTCGATGAGCGCCTGCTTGTAAATATCATTGCTCAGCAGTTCCACCGCCTCATCGCGGATATAGTCCTCGCCGAGGTAGCGCACCATGATGCTGTAGGGAGCCTTCCCCTTGCGGAAACCCGGAATATTGACCTTGGAACTGAGTTTGCGCGCCGCCTGCTGCATGAAATTTTGCAGGCGTTCCGGTTCGACCTCAACGGTCAGGCGCATCGTGTGATTTTCGAGGCGTTCGCTTTGAATGTTCAACAGCTTTTCCTTAACGGCGTAACAACGATGGGGAAGGAGGGACTCGAACCCTCACCTCGCAAGAGACATGATCCTAAGTCATGCGCGTCTGCCAATTCCGCCACTCCCCCAACGAACTGGCGACTTAAACGAAGAATTATAGGTCATGGGATAGCACGGTCACAAGGGCAAACAGCGGGGTTTGCATCAGAGTTGTATCAGAAATGTGCCGACAACCCGCCTCAGGCATGTGGGCTGTCATCGCTCAGATGATGCCTGAGCAGGTCCTGAGGTTCCTCATCGGTGACGCGGGTCAGGATGGTGGTGATCATCATCTGGGCAAACTGGAACAGCGCCTGCATGCGGGCAATCCGATCCAGGTAAAGCCGCGCAAGTTCCTGGTGATCCTCATCCAGCGAGTCCATCGCGCTGTTGAGCTGGCGGATGTTGTCTTCCATCACCGTCAGGGCGCGGTTGACATCGCGCATCTCTCGCCCTTTGAGCACATTGGTGATGATCTGCCAGAAATCGGTTTCCGCCTCATAGAACTTGCGGCGTCCGCTGGTTCCACGCACCCATACCTGGCGCACCATGCCGAGGTTTTCGAGCGTGCGCATGTTCATGCTGGCGTTGGCTTTGGAGATATCCAGCTTCTCGACCAGATCATCCAGGCAGAGCGGGCGAGGACTCAGCAGCAGCGCCCCGTAGATCTGCCCCATCACCTTGCTGAACCCGAAGTAATGGGCAAGCTGCCCCAGACCATCGAGCATGTTATGGTGAACGTTGTCGAGGCTTTCCTGTGAGGGGCTGTGGTGCCCGTTGGATTTGACTGCCATTACAGTACCCACATGCTTTGTGTGGACGAACATGTTGAGAAGCCTGTTCCAGAATATGTATTGTAGCGGTAATAAGATGCGTATGCCAGTCCACTCACCCACATCAAAGTCGCCAATCTGAAGGCGTATTAAATTGTCCTCTAGCGCCGCCTAACGTGCGATGTTACTATTATGATGTGTGATCTTTCACAAATGACATTGATGATCTCCGGCTGATTAGGAGAGCCTCTGCATGGCTTCATCCATCCCCGACATCGTCATCAGCCGCCTGCCGATCTATCTTCGCGCATTGGAACGGCTGGCGGCCGAAGGGCATGAAGTAACATCGTCCCATGAGCTTGGCAAGCGGCTGGGTATCAGTTCAGCACAGATCCGCAAGGATCTGTCTCACTTTGGGGGCTTTGGCAAACAGGGAACCGGCTACAAGATCGCGTATCTGCGCGAACAACTGCGCCAGGTTCTGAATGTTGAGCAGGAATGGGAAGTTGCGCTGGTCGGCGCGGGTGACCTCGGCAGCGCGGTGGCGCGCTATCGCGGCTTTGCTGATCGCGGCTTTCACATCTCGCATGTGTTCGACAGCGCGCCGGACAAGGTGGGCAAATCCATCGGCTCGTTCAAAATTCATCCGATGAGCGACATCAAGAAGATCATCAGCGAGCGCAATATCCGCATCGCGATGATCGCTGTGCCAGCAGAAGCGGCGCAGTCAGTGGCGAATGACCTGATCGAAGCCGGTGTGCGCGCCATTCTGAACTATGCGCCGATCAACCTGAACGTGCCGGATTACGTCCACGTCCAGTATATCGATCCCGTGCTTCACCTCCAGCGCATGACCTTCTACCTGGTCTAGGCGCAGCGAACGTCATCAATGGCGTCCCTGCTCATGCCCAAGGATCGCATGCTTGCCGTCCGATGAAAAAATCCAGCTACTGGCTTAGAGCGCTGCAATCCGCCGCAGGATCGCCGGATCGTTGAGGGCGCGCCCTGCCCCGACGGCGACCGCAATCAGCGCATTCTCTGCGCGATACACCGGAACGCCGGTCTCGCGAGTCAGAAACTGTTCCAGCCCGCGCAGCAGCGCGCCGCCGCCGGTCAGCACAATGCCGCGATCGATGATGTCTGAGGCAAGCTCTGGCGGCGTTTCAGAAAGCGCGCTGCGCACCACATGCGCGATCTGTTTAAGCGGATCGGCGATCGCCTCGACAACTTCACCGGTTGTGAGCGCGATCGTCCGCGGCAACCCGGTCAGATTGTCGCGCCCCTGAACCTCGATCGTCAGTTCTTCCGGCAGAGGCACGGCAGCGCCGATCTGAATCTTGACGGATTCTGCCGTTGGCTGGCCAATTCCCAGATTGTATTTCTTGCGGACGTACATCTGGATTGCTTCGTCGATCTTCAGCCCGCCGACGCGCCCGCTCTCAGCACGGACGATGTTATTCATCGTCAGCACTGCCGCCTCGGTCACGCCGCCACCCACATTCACGATCATATCGCCGGCAGGCGTGCCCACCGGCAGCCCTGCTCCAATGGCAGCCGCCAGCGGCTCCCAGATCATGAAACTCTCACGCGCGCCAGCAGACATCGCCGCCTCATGCACCGCGCGCTTTTCCACACTGTTAGCTCCATAGGGGATTGAAATCATGACCGTGGGACGAAAGAAGCGAATACGACCGGCGATCTTGGCGAAGAAATGCCGCAGCATCGCCTCGGTGACCTCGTAATCCGCGATCACGCCGTTCTGGAGCGGGCGGATCACCTGGATATCCTCATCGTCCACACGCCCCATCATCTCGCGGGCGGGCTGCCCGATCTCGACGATGCGCTCATCCTCGACGGTCAGCGCAACCAGCGACGGTTCCTGCAGAACGATCTGCTCATTTTCGTAGATCAGCGTGTTGACCGTTCCCAGATCAACGCCGAGTCGTTTGTCGAATAATCCCATTGCACACCCAAAACCTGCACACAATTCATGACCGGCAGATTATATCACAAGCGGATATGGAACAGGCGGGGCGGGTTCGATCGTGCTGGCAGCCGGTGGCATAACGCAGGGAAAGAAACAGACTGACCGATGGATCGGCTGCGCAGCAAAAAAACGGGATACCCGCAAACACAGGCATCCCGTTTTTACTGCTGCCGGCAAGAGACGGACTGTTATTTGCCGTTCTCTTCGTCTTCCTCCATGATGCGCAGGATCGATGAACCGCGGCTCTGAATCTTGCGCGCCACCTTGAGCGCCAGCTCAGCGCGGCGCAGCGTCAGCGCGGCTTCACGGTTCTGCTCCGGCGGAACCCCCTCGCTCAGCATCTTTTCAGCGCTGGCGCGGGCGGCTTCGATGGCTTCCATGTCCAGATCGTAGGACGACTCCGCCAGATCCGCCAGGACAACTACCTTGTCCGGGCGAACATCAACGACACCGCCATAGATCGCGAAGCGTTCCTCGGCGCGCCCCTTGCGCACGATCAGCTCTCCAAACCCCAGCGTCGTCAGGACGGGCGCATGATTCGGCAGCACGCCCATCTGACCTTCTGTGGCAGGGATGATGATCATGTCCGCTTCCGGCTCGCGGAAAACCAGCTTCTCCTGCGTAACAACCTCTACCGCAACGGGCATCGTCAGCCCCCTTTACTGATTTTCGCGCTGATAGTCTTCGTAGCGCGCCAGCACGTCTTCGATGGGACCTGCCATGTAGAAGAGCTGTTCAGGAATGTGATCCAGTTCACCGTCGAGGATCATGCGGAAACCGCGCACGGTGTCCTTGATCTTGACGTACTTGCCTTCGCGACCCGTAAACTGCTCGGCAACCTTCATCGGCTGGCTGAGGAACAGCTCGATCTTGCGGGCGCGCGCCACCAGCATCTTGTCATCATCGCTCAGTTCATCGATACCGAGGATGGCGATGATATCCTGAAGGTCCTTGTAACGCTGAAGCACCTGCTGCACCTGACGCGCCGTGCGATAATGTTCCTCGCCCACCACCAGCGGATCGAGGATCTTGCTGGTGCTGGCGAGCGGATCCACCGCCGGGAAGATGGCGCGGGCAGCGATCGAACGTTCCAGGGCGATCGTGCCGTCGAGATGCGTGAACACTGCGACCGGGGCCGGATCAGAGTAGTCGTCTGCGGGCACATAGACCGCCTGCATCGAGGTGATCGAGCCGTTCTTGGTCGAGGTGATGCGTTCCTGAAGCTGACCCATCTCGTCAGCCAGCGTCGGCTGATAACCGACTGCTGAGGGCATACGACCGAGCAGCGCCGAAACTTCTGCGCCTGCCAGCGAGTAGCGGAAGATATTGTCGATGAACAGCAGCACGTCGCGACCTTCATCACGGAACTGCTCTGCCATCGTCAGCCCCGTCAGCGCCACGCGCAGGCGCACGCCCGGCGGTTCATTCATCTGACCGAAAACCATCGCCAGCTTGTCAAGCACGCCGGCTTCTTCCATTTCGTGATACAGCGCCGTGCCTTCACGGGAACGCTCGCCCACACCCGCAAACACCGACAGACCGTTGTGCTGTGTGGCGATCGAGTTGATCAGCTCCTGGATGGTGACTGTCTTGCCGACGCCCGCGCCGCCAAAGATACCGGTCTTGCCACCCTTCGTCATCGGAGCGATCAGGTCAATAACCTTCATGCCCGTCTCGAAGATTTCGATGCGGGTAGACTGATCTTCAAATTCCGGCGCTGTTGCATGGATCGCGCGGCGCGGCGCTTCGGCAGGGATCGCAGCGCCATCATCGATCGGCAGACCGAGCACGTTGAACACGCGCCCCAGCGAAACCGCGCCGACGGGAACCGAGATCGGCGCGCCGGTTGCGATCACGGGCACGCCGCGCTGAAGCCCGTCTGTAGTATCCATCGCGACGGTGCGCACAGATCCGTTACCGAGATGCATCTGCACTTCCAGCACCAGATCGTCTGCGCCCTCACGCTTGACAACCAGCGCGTCAAAAATATCCGGCAGGTCGCCCGCAGGGAACACAACGTCCACCACCGCGCCCAGCACCTGAGAAATGCGTCCTTCTAGTTGTGCCATTCGTGTAATCTCCTCAATTCATCGCGGGTGTGCCGCGCGGTTATGCCTTACGACCGGATACCAGATCGGCTTGCATGGCTTTCAGACCTTCCCAATCGCCTCTGGCGGCGAAGGCTGCCTGCTGAGACCATGTCAGCATGCTGGGCGCGAAACGCAGACCGGCAGCTTCAAGCGCGGCGGTGAGCTGGGCTTCATCAGCCGAAGCCAGCTTCTCGAACGTATCAATGCCAGCCGCCACCAGGGCAGCAGACATTTTCGGCCCAATGCCTTCGATGCGGGTCAGATCGTCGCCCGTGGCGGGCTTGCGCGCCTTGCCCTGCGGACGCGGCGGCTCAACAACTGCTGATTCATAGGGCATCGCAGAGGCATGGAGAATGTTCTCCGCCAGCTTGTCCAGCGTTGCCTGAAGCGCTTCTGCGCCGCCCACGATGTCCAGAATCTCCGACGTAATCGCCGACTGGCGCGCCTTGTTGTATACCAGCGTCAGCGCCTCGACCAGACCATCCGCATTGTCCGATGCATTACGCATCGCGACCATACGCGCGGAATGCTCGCTCGCCTGGCTTTCGAGGACTGCCTGGTAGAGCTGAAGCGCGGTAAAACGCGGGACGATCTCGTCCAGAATCGCCGTTGCGCTCGGCTCATATTCGTAATCCTGCACACCGGTCGAAACCTTCGGTGTATCCTTGATATACTCCGCCGCCACCTGATCATTCGTCTCATATGGCATGAGCGGCAGCAGGCGCAGCACCCGCGGCTTCTGCGTCAGGGTATTGATGAAGTCTGTGTATGCCACAAACACTTCATCGACCTTCCCGCTCAGAAATTCCTCAGTGGCGAGCCGAACAATTGGATTGAGATGCGCGATCGTCGGCTCAGCGGGATTGGAGAACTCCGCCACGACATTTTCGCGCATGCGAACCATCGTATCGCGTCCCTTGCGCCCGATGGTGACATACTTGATACTGCCGACCTTCAGCCGTTCAGAAAAACGGCGTGCCACGCGGATGATATTGGTGCTGAATGCGCCTGCCAGACCACGATCACTCGTGATCAGGATGATCATCACGTTCTTCACTTCATCGCGCGGGGTCAGCAGCGGGTGAAGCGGCACACCGCGCGTCGCCGAAGACTGAACGTTCAGCAGGATCTCCCACGCCTTTTCGGCAAAGGCGCGGCTTGCCAGCACGCGCGCCTGCGCCTTGCGGACGCGAGACGCGGAGACGGCTTCGAGTGCCTTGGTGATCTGTCCAACGTTCTTGACGCTGCGGATGCGCTTCTTGACTTCACGTGCGCTTGCCATTCATCGCTCCTTTAGTGCTGGTCTGGCGGACAGTCAACTGCCCTGCCCACCTTCAACCATGCGCGGCTGCCTAGTTCCACGCCGCGTTGAAGTCTTCGATCGCCTTCTTGAGCGCTGCTTCCTGCTCATCGGGCAGCGTCTTGTTAGTCTCGATGAAATCGGCTAACGCGGCATGCTCGGTATGATAGGTGCGCAGGAAGCTCGTCTGCCATTCGCGGACGCGGCTGACCGGGATGCTGTCCAGGTAACCCTTCGTGCCAGCATACAGCAGCGCGACCTGATCCGTCAGCGAAAGCGGCTGATACTGCGGCTGCTTGAGCAGTTCCGTCAGGCGGATACCGCGGTCAAGCTGACGCTGAGTCGCCTTGTCCAGGTCGGATCCGAACTGCGCAAAGGCAGCCAGCGAACGGAACTGCGCCAGGTCAAGGCGCAGACCGCCGGCAACCTTCTTCATCGCCTTCGTCTGCGCGTCGCCACCGACGCGGCTGACGCTGATACCGACGTTGATGGCGGGGCGCTGACCGGCATTGAACAATTCAGCTTCCAGGAAGATCTGACCGTCGGTGATGGAAATCACGTTGGTCGGGATGTAGGCAGACACGTCGCCGAGGAGCGTTTCGATGATGGGCAGCGCTGTGAGGCTGCCGCCGCCGCGCGCCTCATTGAGCTGGGCGGCGCGTTCCAGCAGGCGGCTGTGCAGATAGAAAACGTCGCCGGGATAAGCTTCACGGCCGGGCGGACGACGCAGCAGCAGCGATACCTGGCGGTACGCCCATGCGTGCTTGGACAGATCGTCATAGACGATCAGCGCGTCCTTGCCGTTTTCCATGAACCACTCGCCGATCGCGCAGCCGGCATAGGGCGCGATATACTGGAGCGCCGCCGATTCTGAGGCGGTGGCGGTGATGATGGTCGTATACTCCATCGCGCCGTATTCTTCCAGCGTCGCCTGGAGACGGGCAATCTCGCCGCGACGTTTGCCGATCGCGACGTAGATGCAGTACATGTCCTTGCCCTTCTGGTTGATGATCGTGTCCACCGCGATCGCCGTCTTGCCCGTCTGGCGGTCGCCGATGATCAGCTCACGCTGACCACGACCGATCGGCGTCATGGCGTCGATCGAAACCAGACCGGTCTGCACGGGGCGATTGACGTTTTTACGCGCCATCACGCCGGGGGCGATGCGCTCGATCGGGTAGTATTCGTCGCTGGCAATCGGTCCCCGTCCGTCCACCGGCTCACCGAGCGCGTTCACCACGCGACCAACCATCCCCATCCCAACCGGGACCGACGCGATGCGGCCCAGCGGGCGCACTTCATCGCCTTCGTTGATGGTGTCATACTCGCCGAGGATGATGATACCGACGTTGTTTTCCTCAAGATTGAACGCAATACCAGCCGCGCCGTTGCTGAAGCGCACCAGCTCGCTGAAACGGATATTCGCCAAGCCGGAAACACGGGCGATACCGTCACCTACGTCCTCGACAAAACCAACTTCGGTTGCCTCGATCGTGGGGGTATAGCTGCGTACCTGTTCAAGGAACGCATCGAACATATTCTTCGGGGCGTCTGCCATTCGGGATCTCCTTATAATCCGGGTCCGAAATCAATCACCTGCGTACTTACTGCGCCATGCGCGGCGCTGAAAGACCTGCTGGAAAAGCTATGAGACTGTAAGTTATGCGTTATGCGCCATAAGAAAATATTTTAGCGGATGACTTGACGGTTGTCCACTTTTTCACAAACGAGTTTGGCATGTTCATCGGCATTTTAACCAAACTCACAGCCCGTCACTTCTTTTCCGGCGCATCACCCAATTCAACCGACCGTTTATAGGCTGCCCAGACGGCATCAGCGATCACGGTGCGCAGGCCGCCGCGCTCCAGCTCATAGATCGCAGCGGCGGATGTGCCGCCGGGGCTGGTCACCTGGTTGCGCAGCGGAGCCGGATGCAGATCGCTCTGGATGGCATACTCGACTGATCCACGGATGGTCTGGAGCACCAGTTTTTCCGCATCGCGGCGCGAAAAGCCCATGTGTACCCCCGCGTCGATCAACGCTTCCATGAACATAAAGACATACGCCGGTCCCGTCCCGCTGAGCGCCGTCGCCATATCAAGGAACTTTTCATCCTCTGTAAACAGTTCGTCGCCGAGCGCGCCAAGCAGCGCCTTCGCCTGATCCCGCTGGAGTTCCGGAACGTTCTGGGTGGCCGTCCAGACGGTGATCCCCTGCCCAATCTGCGCCGGCGTATTCGGCATCGCGCGGACGACATTCGGGTTCTGCATCCCTTCTGCCAGGGTGCTGATACGCACACCTGCCAGGATGCTGAGGATCAGCGAGGCATGACGGGCAGAATTGCCGACCGACTTGGCGACGGCGCTTATCACCTGCGGCTTGGTCGCCACCACGATGATATTCGCCGCGCGGGCTGCTTCGGCATTATCCTGCATATAGCGCAGCCCATAGCGCGCAACCAGTTCATGACCGCGATCCGCGCGCGGATCAGCGGCGATGATCTGCTCGCCATCCAGCAGTTTCTGAGACACCAGTCCCTTGATCATCGCCTCAGCCATGACACCACTGCCGAGAAATGCGATCGTGCTGTCCTTGAGTGCCATTCTGTCCCCCTTGTCGCCCTATACCGCTTTCATCGCGAGCGCATATGGTTTTTCCCGCTGCCAAAGCTCAGCGGCTTCGCGCACTCGCTCCTCTATCACATCGACGCCAATGCCGGGCCCCGTCGGCGCGTTGATCGTGCTGTCGGGATTGAGCGTAAACGGCGGCTCCGTCAGATCGCGGACGTAGTACCGGTCGGTCGCGCTGATATCGCATGGCAGGGTGACACCGGGCAGCGATGCAAAAGCCAGATTCGCGGCGCGCCCGATCCCGGTTTCCATCATGCCGCCGATCCACAGTGGGACCTGATTTTCAACGCACACCCTGTAGATCTCAAGGCTTTCGCTGTATCCGCTGACGCGCGAAGGCTTGAGATTGATGATCCGGCACGCGCCCAGGCTGAGCGCCAGACGCGCATCATCCGCAGAGTGAATGCTCTCATCCAGGCAGATCGATGTCTTCAGTTGGGGCTGAAGCCTGCTGTGTTCATAGATGTCGTTGTAGCCGAGCGGCTGCTCAAGCATGAGCAGATTGAATTCATCCATCTGGCGCAGGTGATCGAGATCGGCCAGCGTGTAGGCGCTGTTGGCATCCAGCATGAGGGTGATATCAGGCAGCGCCGCCCGAACGCCGCGCGCCAGCTCGACATCCCAGCCAGGCTGAATCTTGAGCTTGATGCGCTGGTATCCCTGAGACAAACGCAGCCGGATCGTATCGAGCGTCGCTTCCACGGACGGCTTGATACCGATGCTCACGCCGACGACAGCTCTGCCGCGCCCTGCGTGACCCGCAGGCAGGTGTGAGGCAAAGGCTTCCGCCAGCGACTGACCATTCGTCTTGGCCAGCGCATCCCATACCGCCATCTCAACGCCGTGTTTGGAAAGCGGATGACCGCGTGTGGCGCTCAGCAGCGCCGGAACTTCGACAGCATCGCGAATCGTCTTGCCGAGCAGCGCCGGAACCA
>SZPD01000408.1 GCA_030263515.1 Anaerolineae bacterium CFX9
CTTCGCATCCACTCGGTCGCGCCGCCATCGCACGGATAACCACTCAAGCAGCGGTATTCGTCTACTGACACCATAAGCAGCGCATGTCTCTCAAGCGGACAGGCAGGGCAGCGCCATAGTCCAGCGTGCGTGCTGGCTGCCAGCGGCTTGCCCAAACGCTGTTCGACCAGTTCGCGCAGATCAGTTGACAAGGTTTCAGCGTGTTTCATCAGTTCATCTCCTTTTGCAGATCGGTCGTCGCGAGTTCGAGGTCACGTTCGGCGACGGCTTGTTTGACCAGCGTATAGATGAGATTAGCAAGCGGACGATCTTCTTCGTCTGCCCATCTCTCCAGCTTGTCATAGAGCGACTGCGGCAACCGGAAGGCGATCCTCGCCGCGAATGGTGTCTCTCGATTCATGGTTTTGCTCCTGATGACTCAATGTGTCACCAGCATAAACGAATGCTCTGTATTCACGGCGGGAATTTATGACATTTGTTCTAGTAATAGTGGACACGCGCATGTCTCTTTTTGACGCCGTGGGAATCTTTGACAGGCAAATGTCATTTATTGACACGGTTTGAGGGAATAAAACATCTGTTCTATACAAAAGTATGAAAATTATAACCAAAGATATTTCTAAACTACTTGACTTAAGGTTGGGTTTTTGTAATACAATGGGGCTTTGACACTAGACCATGCGTTCGCACGGTTGTCGGCTGGTCACGAGAACAATACATTCGTAAAAGGAGGGTACAGCATGACAGCAATTCCGGTTGTCATTGTCTCCACAAATGCACTCATTCGTGGAGGAATACAGCAGATCATCGTCCAACCAGAAACGCGTATCGATGTCGTTGGCATGTTTACGAGTTTTTCAGAATTAAGCGCATTTCTAAAGAACCATCAAGCGCGTGTTTTCATCATGGATGACTCGCTGCCAAAAGGAGTTAACCTGTCGAAAGAATTGAAGCACCTGCTCGAAGCACAGCCAAGCCTGGCTGTGGTTTTGATACTTCAGCGTCCGACACCCAGTCTAATCCAAAAAATGCTTACCATCGGTGTTCGCGCCATCCTCCATAAAGACGATGATTTCAACCGCACGCTTAATCAGGCGATACAGCTTGCGGTGGCAGGCGGCGTAACGATCTCGCCGCGCGTTTCGCATCTTCTGGAAAAACAGCAAGCACTTCCTGCAAACCTTGATCAGCGTGATGTCGATGTGTTCAATTTACTGACTGACGGGCTGCAGCCAAAGGAGATCGCCGCCTATTTGGGTGTTGAACGGAAGGCGGTATATCGTTCCATCAAGAAACTGACCACCGTCTACGATGCACAGAACTTGCCGCAGCTCGTCGTTCTCGCTCAGCAGCACAAGATCAATCCGCTTAAAAAGCGGGAATGAATGGGTGTTGCTTGAGAGGAATGTTGACCACCCTAATGTCCACTTTTGCCAGCAAAATGTCACAATTTGTCATTTGCCAACGGTGCACTCATGCTACGCTGAATCGGTGAAAGCACAGAGGGCAAAAGAACATGACGACATGTATCCTGATAGCGGACAGCAGCAGCCTGACCGTCGTCGGCGCGGAGACTCTGCTCAAAGATCGCGCCGACACACTCATCCTTAAGGCGGAGAACGGGGACGATCTGATCGAGAAAGCACGCGCCGATCAGCCCGATCTTGTGCTGCTAGGCGACCGTTTCGATCCGCTTGTTGACACACTGGCGCTGGTCGAGAAGATACTGTATGCCGCACCATCAGCGCGCATCATTGTAATGGGAACATCCACCGATGGGCTGGTCATTCGCGACCTATTCACGATGGGCGTGTGTGGCTATTTGGCAGCAGGTGATGATCTCACCTCGTGTCTGCTGACCGCGCTCGACATGGTACTGCGAGAGTATCCCTACCTATCGCCTACGGCGAACGCGGAATATCTGCTCACCATGCAGGGGAGCAACCGCGACTGGCAGCTAGATCCCGAAGCACGCGCCATTCTACGCCTGCTGGCGAGCGGCTGCACCGCGCGTGAGATCGCTGCGTGCTTGCACCTGAAGCTGCGCCGTGTCTATTGGGTGACGGAGAAGATGCGCGCACGCTTTGGCGCTTCGACCAACGAACACCTAATTAGCCTAGCGGCAGCCGAAGGCTTCAACAGTTTTCCGGGCTAACCCGGAATCCTCCATCCAGCAGCCGGAATCCTCCCAACCCTAAACCGGAATCCTCCAGAAGTTGCAGCACTCCGCTTTGCTACGCTGAACACAGCGTATACCAACCCCGGAGTGACGACATGCGCCGACTGGTGCTGCCCGTGCTGGCGGCGCTCTGCCTTACGGCATGGGCTGCTGCCTTCTTGATTCTGCGTTCTCAGTCAGGGACTTCCGATCTTGTCCTGCCGACCTTGATGGTGCTGCCGTCGCTGACACCGACCGACACCGCTTCACCGGCGCTGACACCATCCCTCACGCCGACGTTCACCCTTACCGCGACTCTCCCGCCGACGGAAACACCAGTGCCAACCTTGCTCCCGACGTTGAGCGAGCGTGTGGTCGAGATTACCGTTGTGATGCCCAGTGTGTTCATCCCGCTAGCGCCAACAGACTTTCCCTACGGCACGACGCTGCTCTCTGCGCCACCGCAGCCGGTCGAACCGCTGCCGGACGCGACCGATACTGCGCCGCCGTTCTTTGGCTGGTACAGCTTCGAATCGGATTATCCAACCGTGCAGTATTCACCTGCATGGACGCCGCGCCTGTCGCAGTTCGCCAGCCGGGGACAGTATCACCGCACGGAAAGCGCATATGGAAGCGCCACATTCGATTTCGAGGGCGAAGGATTGCGCGTGCGCTACGTCGCGGCGCAGAACATGGGCATGTTCGAGATCGTCGTCGATGGCGTGGTGATCGACACGATTGACGCTTACGCGGATACACTAGCTTTCCCGACCACCACCGTGTACTTCGTTGGGCATGGTGTCCACCGAATGGAGATACGTGCCATCGGGCGGAAGCACAATGCCAGCGAAGGTTATGTCGTCGGATTGGACACGATTCAGGTGTTTCGCGGTGATGCCAGCACGCTCATCCTCCCACCGCCCGGGATGACGCTCACACCAACCAAAACACCACAGCCCGCTGCACGTATCGAACTGGTCGGCGCGCCGCCGACGGTACAGCCCACCGGCACGCCCATCCCGCCGCGCATCATCACCGCCGAAGTCGTGATCGCCTACGACGAGAACGGCAATCGCACCGTCGATCCGGCAGAAGGTGTCGCGGGGATTTCGGTGCGTGTAGTTGAGACGAATACTAACCGTATCGTCGCCAGCGGCTTCACCGATGAGCGCGGCTATGTCACGTTTGAGGTCGTCACGGACGCGCCCGCACAGATCGTCGTCCCCTATTTCGGCAGGGCATGGACGCTTCAACGCGGCGGAAACAGCGCTGCACCTGCCTACACC
>SZPD01000409.1 GCA_030263515.1 Anaerolineae bacterium CFX9
TCACCCGCTGGGAACAGATGATCTCGGTCGCGATCATCTTGCGCGCCTGCTGTATGCCGGGCAAATTTCACTGAGCGTGGGCTTTCTGGCTGCCCTTCTCTCGCTGTCGATCGGCGTTACGCTGGGGATTGTGACCGGGTATTACGGCGGCGTCGTCGATGACATCATCAACTGGATCATCACCACGCTGAACTCGATCCCATCCCTGTTTCTGCTGCTGATCGTAGCCGCTGTGCTGCGACCATCGGTCGAAACGCTGATCATCGTACTGGGGCTTCTGGGATGGACAGGCACAACCCGCCTTGTGCGCGGTGAAACACTTTCCCTGCGCGAACGCGAGTACATCATCAGCGCACGGGCTGTCGGCGCTTCACCATTCCGCATCATGCTCGGTCATATCCTGCCCAATCTGTTCTCGGTCATCGTGGTCACGCTGGCGATCGATATTGGCGGGCTGATTCTGGTTGAGGCGGGTCTGAGCTTCCTGGGTCTCGGCATCAAGCCGCCTACGCCAAGCTGGGGCAACATGCTGACCAACTCGCAGGACTTCTTCACACGCGGCGCACATCTGGTTGTGATGCCCGGCGTGCTGATCTTCACGACCGTGCTTTGCCTGTTCATCATCGGCGACGGCATCCGCGACGCCTTTGATCCCACGGCGAAGGATTAATTCCCGACCAGTTCAATCAAACAGAAAGAGAGCCGACCGCCCTGCTGCGTAATCGGCTCTTTTTTATCCCCAGGATTTACGTCGGAAGATTTCATCCGGCCGCTTGTAGATATGGTCGATATCCGCCTGAGACATAAATGTCGGCTCCCCTATCGCCGCCGCGCCAGCAAAGATTTTTGCCGCCTTGACAGTCATCATGGTGATGTTGAGCGCCTCTCTTGGTGAAGCTGCCAGCGCGATCAGCCCGTGGTTAGCCAGCAGGATCGTTTTTGGCGGCTCCCCCTCCTGAGCGATGTAACCGCGCAGAGCCTCGCGCATCGCACGGGCTAGGGGCGGCCCCGGATCGATGTAGGGCAAAAAGACGGATCGCGGCCCGCAGACCACAACCTGATCGGGGAAAATACGGCGTTCCGCAAATTCCTGCGCCCGCCCGCTGCAAAGGATCTGATTGACAGCAACAGGATGCGTATGCGCAATCACGCGGATACCCCAGTCGGCACATTCATGCAGAAGCATGGCATGGAATGTGACCTCAACCGAAGGACGCGCAGATGATGATGGATCGACTTTTGCGTCGATCATCGCCTGCTGATGCGCCGTCGAGTCGCCCTCCAGTTCCAGCAGCGCCAGGATGGGTTTGAGGCGCACTGCCACAAAACAGTCAGCATCAATGGCAGCCATGCTGCGCCCACTGGCTTTGATCCAGAAACTATCCTCATCAATGCGAGAGGATGTATTGCCCTCGCCGATAATGACGAGTTCACGCGCCGGCTCTCCAAGCGTTTGTGTCATCTCCAGCAGTGCTTGCAGAGTTTCCTGTGCAGACATGCAGCTTCTCCATAAATGACCAGCCCCCCGGCGAAACCGAGGGGCTGGCATCCTGTTCAGGATGCAGGCTAGAAGTCGAATTCGTCGATATTGTCCATATTGTAGACGAACGGCGGGCCAAGCAGGACTTCGCTGCCGTTGACGATCTGGAGCGTGCCGAGACGCCCAGCTTCCACTTCCGTGTCGCCCGGAACAAGCGTACCATCGACCACTGCGCGCATGACATACACTGCGGCATAGCCGAGATCAACCGGATTCCACAGCACGACCGACTGGACGCAGCCGCTCTCAACATACGGGCGCATCGCATTCGGAGTCGCGAGACCCACCACGGCGATGTTACCGCATTCTCCGGCCTGGGTCACCGCGTCAGCCGCCGCAGGCGTCGCCACGCTCGTCATACCGAAGATACCATCCAGTTCATCACCGTACTGGTTGATCAGGGTGGTCGCCTGGTTGAACGAGAGGGTATTGTCTTCCTGGGCTTCCAGCGTCGCCAGCCAGGTCATTTCAGGATAGCACTTCTCCTGGTAGGCCTGCATTTCAGCGATCCAGCGCGCCTGATTCGGGGTCGTGAACGTCGAGGTCACGATCGCAAAGCTGGCATCCTCGCCGCGCTCGGCAGCCATCTGGTCGATCAGGGCTTTGCCGATACCATTAAATTCAGCCTGGTTGACGAACCATGTACGGGCGTCGGGCTGGCTGTTGGCATCGTAGCCGACAACATGGATCCCCTGCTCAAGCGCGCGGCGCAGCACCGGCGAAATGGCAACCGGATCATTGGCAGCAAACAGGATACCATTCACACCCTGAGCGATGTAATTCTCGATGAAAGTGATCTGGTCATCGATATTGGCTTCGGTCGGAGCGTCCGTCGTCACATTCACGTTGCCAAGTTCAGCAGCGGCTTCCTGCATCCCCTGGGTCGTGGCAGCGAAGTAGCCGATACCCACCAGCTTGGGAATATCGACGAGGGTGATCGTCTGCCCTGCCAGATCCGGCGCGTTCTGGGCGACGCCGCCATCATATTCAGGCGCTTCTGCCTCTTCTTCCGAGGCAGCCGCAGGTTCTTCACCGGGGCATTCGAGCGGATTGGTCGGCAGATCATCCGCGCCATCCCAGCGCGCTTCCTGTGCGCTGACGGGCAGGATTCCGAACATCCCTACCGCCAGGCAGAGCAGCATCATAATCCCGAACAGTTTCTTCATGGTACAGTTCTCCTCAAAAGTATCATTCGACGTGCCGAACTACGCGATACACAGACTAGCCAGAAACCTCTGATTGCCGAAGCATCACCTCCTTCAGAGAATTTAACGCGCCCCAAGACGGCGCTGGATGAAACCGTTGATGAGGATGGAAAGGATCAGGACAAGACCGACCACAATGATAGTGGCGTCGCCAGTCACGCCTGCCAGTGACAGTCCATTTTTGAGCAGTTGAATCGTCGTGAACCCGATCACCGTGCCGACGATGCTGCCCGTGCCGCCGAAGATGCTGGTTCCGCCGAGAACGACCGCGGCAATCACATCCAGTTCAAGCCCCGTGCCCATGTCTGAGCGTGTCGTGCTCACGCGGGAAACAAAGATCCATGCGGCGATGGCGGCCATCAGCCCGCTGAGAGAATAGATGATCAGCTTGTAACGATCCACAGGAACGCCGGAAAAACGCGCACCCAGTTCATTATTGCCGATCGCGTAGAGCGACCGGCCGAACGTCGTCCGCGACAGCAGAATGGCGAAGATAATGACGGAGATGATGACAAACCAGAGCTGCGTCGGCAAGCCGCCCCAGCTTCCCTGTCCCAGTTGATAGAACCAGTCCGGGTAGCCGCGAACGGAACGTGACTGGCTGATTCCCTCGGCCAGTCCGCGAAACAGTGCCAGCGTCGCCAGCGTCATGATGAGCGGCGGCACTTTCACACGGAC
>SZPD01000410.1 GCA_030263515.1 Anaerolineae bacterium CFX9
TCTTCAATGCCGAGGTCAACCACGGTCTTGGCGACCAGGAAAGGACCGCTGGCAAGCGAATTCGTGTACAGGATGTTCGCGCCGGCATCGACCAGGTTCTGCACGTTGGTGGTAATGTCCGTTGCGGCCGGCGAGAAGTATTCCGGCGTCGGCAGGATCGTCACGCCCTGTGCGGCGCAGTAGCTGATCGTCTGCTCATTGAAGGCGGCTTCGCCGAATGCCCCGGGCCAGCTAATGTAGCCGATAACCGGGTCCGGATACATCTCAGGATTGGTTGCCACGAACTGGCAGAACGAGCCAAGCTGATCGGCGTAGAGCGGGTTGGTGGCATAGATCCAGCCAGGAGACTGTCCATCTTCGCCATACAGACCTTCGACAGAGCCTGCGCTGATCAGACCCGGAATCTGGTCCTCAGCCATCTGTTCGCGCAGCAGTTCTGCGTCGCCTGAGGCGTACAGGACGATCAGATCGGGCAGATCCTGAAGGCTGCTGTAGTAATCATAGGCAGCCTGTGCCTGTGCGGGGTCGCCGCCCGTATCACGGTTGTCAAACGCGATCTGCGCGCCGCAGATGCCACCACGCGCATTGAAATAGGCGGCTGCGTCTGCCAGCCCGGCGAGCAGCGGCTGCGTGATGAAGGCATAGGATCCGCTGATATCGCCAAAGTGGTAGATGGTGACGGTTTCGCCGCTGAGGTCAACTTCACATTCGCTGTGCTGGATGAAATCCGGCAGCGGCTCATCTCCGACCTGCGCGCTCACGGGGAGCGCCGCAAGAGCGAAGATCCCGATAAGGAGAAGAACGAGAGCTTTTTTCGTCATGTGCAAATCCTTTTTCTGAAATACTCTACTGACCGAACAAACACCTGGTCGGAATGGGTTTGCAGATTCAGTGTACGCGATTTTTCTCCTTCGTGCGAATTAGCCGATCTAATGTGAATACGGACGGATCTTCCAGGCGATCTTGAAGACTTCCCAGCGATGCGCCAGTCCGCGTGGCGCGCCGATAAGGAAGATCATCAGCGCCAGGCCGAACAGCAGGGGGCTGAGCGACGACTGAATGTTGATCGGGTTGATGAAGGGCAGCAGCGACGGCAGGAAATTGTTTAGCGGGTTGACGAGCGCCGGGATCAGATTCTGCGACAGCACATTGACGAACGTGACGCCGAACAGCGGACCGAGCGGGAAGCCCGCCCCGCCGATCACGAGCATTGCCAGCATTTCGATCGAACGATCGAGCAGGAAGAAATCGATCGAGATGCTGTTGGTGTCGAAGGCCATCAGGCAGCCTGCGATGCCGGCATACATGGCGCTGAGGAAGAACGCCTGAAGCTTGTAGATGAAGACGTTGATGCCCAGCAGTTCTGCCGCAAGGTCATTATCACGCACGCTGATGAAGGCCCGCCCGACCCGTGAGCGCACGATATTGCGCGCCGCCAGCGAGAGGAAAACTGCCAGCGGAACGATGATGTAGTACATCGCGCCTTCGCTGGCAAAGCTGATCCCGAAGATCTGCGGGATCGGCACTTCCAGTGGACGCGAGCCGTTGGTCAGCCCGGAGAGGGGATAGCGCAGCAGCCACGGGATGATGAACTGCGCTGCCAGTGTCGCCATCGCCAGATAGAAGCCTTTAACTCGCAGCGAGGGCAGCCCGAAGATCAGCCCGACGAAACCGGTGAACAGCGCCGCAAGCGGCAGGGCGATGAAGAAATTCAGCCCAAGCTGGCGCGCCATGATCGCTGAGCTGTAGGCTCCAACCGCCATGAACGCGGCATGACCCAGCGAGATCTGCCCGGTATAGCCGACCAGGATGTTCAGCCCCTGCACGCTGATAGCGAAGATGGCGATGCGGATGATGACGCCGATGAAGGACTGTGGGATGATGTTCAGCCCCAGCGGTCCCTGAATCGTCAGCAGCGGGATCAGCAGCAGCAGGATGAAGAGACCATTGGATAATATCCGGTCGAAGCGCGTTCGGTTGAGCGAAAAGTCCTGCGCATAGCTGGTGTCAAAAACGCCCGATGGGCGGATATTTGCGGACATATGAATTTAGTCCTTCCGTTTTTCAAATCAGAATGTATAAAGCGTTCACACTGAATAAGTATCGGAAATTTTCTTCTGACCTGCCTGAACAGATCGCCACGAAAAATATCTCCCGTAAGGCATATCTCTTTTCTCACCAGTCCACCGGCAAGAGGTCATAAAAGAATCCATCCGTCGGTCCGTCTTCAGGCAGGGTGGCGAGCCAGATCGCTGTCTCTGCCCCTTCATCGGGCGAGCGGTTGGCATCCGGACTCATGTCCGTGCGAACCCAGCCGGGATCGACCGCGTTTACCTTGATGTTGTAGCGGCGGACGGAATCTGCCAGCGCCCGCGTCAGCGCGTTGATCGCCACCTTCGAGATGCTGTATGCTGCCGTTCGGTGTCCGATGGGCGAACTGATCTGCCCCATGCCACTGGACAGATTGACCACGCGCCCGTAGTTCTGGCGGATCATCATCGGCATGAATGCCTGGCACATCATCAGCGTGCCTACCAGGTTGGTCTGCTGAGTTTGCAGAAAGGTCTCGACAGGCACATCAAGAATGCTGACGTCGTCGTCGATCAGGATGGCAGCGTTGTTGATCAGCGCGTCGATCCGCCCATACTGCGCCTCGATCTCGGCTTTGGCAGCGGCGATACTCTCGGCGCTGCTCACATCCAGCGGGCAGACGACGACCTTGCCGTCAAGCCGAAGTTCTGCGGCGGCGTCAGCGCCCTTTTTCGGGTCACGGCTGCCGAGCAGCACGGTATAGCCCAGCCGCGCCATGCCGCGGCAGATCGCCAGCCCGATGCCGCGGTTGCCCCCTGTGACGAGTGCGACACGATCCATCGCCTAGATGCGCTCGATTCGCTTCTGACCGAACAAACCATCCGGCCGGATGATCAGGACGATCATCAGCACGACATACGGCGCAAATTCCGTGCCTGCCTGCGTGCCGGGAAAGAGCAGATTGGCCCATTCCTGCACCAGCCCGATGATCAGACCGCCCACCAGCGCGCCGCCGATACTTTCCAGCCAGCCGAGCAGCACCGCCGGGAAGGCGCGCAGCGCCAGCAGCGGCATATTCAGGGACAGGCTGGTTGCGCCGCCCTGCAGGACGCCGGCCGTCCCTGCCAGCAGCGCTGCGATCGCCCATGCCACCGCCAGAATGGTGCGCACGCGCAGACCGACTGACTGCGCCAGTTTCTGATTTTCTGCGGTGGCGCGCATCGCCAGGCCGACGCTGGTATAGCGGAAGAAGGCGACAAACGCCGCAAAGGCGATGAGCGCCAGAATAAAGGCGATCAGCAGCTCAGCCCGGATGATGATCACACCGCCCAGCGCCTCTCCCCCATCGAGCCGGATCGGCGTCGGGATGCCGAGC
>SZPD01000411.1 GCA_030263515.1 Anaerolineae bacterium CFX9
CCATAACAATTTTTCGCATTCTTCGCCGTGCGTTCTATAATTTTGGCGCAAGCGCTCGTAAATAAGCGTGGTCTTGTCCGTCTGCTTCGCTGCTTTTAAGGAGACTTGCTTTATGTGTTCCCCGGAAGTTGCCAAGATAGTTCGCGAACGTATTCAGACAGAAGGGATGAGCCGGCGCGGCTTTCTGCGCCTCGGCGGTCTCATCACGGCGGGAGCGGCGGCGGCTTCGCTCACGCCGACAGTGCGCCGCGCTCAGGCACAGTCGATGGGTGAAGTCATCGATCTGACGCATGTTTTCGGGCTTGGCAGCCCGGTCTACGTGACGAGCGACAGACCCTCAAAAGAAACGACCGTCACCGTCGAAAACGATGGCTTCTACATTCAGCGCTGGTCATTCGGCGAGCATACGGGCACACACGTGGATATTCCGGCGCACTTCATCGCGGGTGGAACCACCGTTGATAATTATGAGGCAGGCCTGCTCGTCAGCCCGGCGGTCGTGATCGATATCAGCGCGCGCGCCGCCGAAGAGCCGAACACGATGCTCAATGTGGACGACATCATGGCGTGGGAGAGCGCCAATGGCGAAATTCCGGCGGGCGCGATGGTCTGCATGTATTCCGGCTGGGATGCCAAATGGTCAGATTTTGACGCCTTCCGCGGCGATCCGGGGGATGGTTCCCTGAATTTCCCCGGCTTCGGCATTGATGCCGCGGAATTTTTGCTCAACGAACGTGACATTCACGGGATTGCGGTGGATACGCTCAGCCTCGACCCCGGCAATTCGCAGACCTTTGATGTGCACGTCGCCATGCTGGCAGCGGGCAAATATGGCGTAGAGAACGCCGCCAATCTCGCCAGCCTGATCGGTCGTCAGGCCACGGTCGTCGTCGGCGTGCCGCGCTGGGAGGAGGGATCTGGCGGTCCCTGCCGCATGCTGGCGATGGCGTAGTTTCGGCTTTCCTGAATCAAAAACACCCCCTGCGGAACAAGTCCGCAGGGGGTGTTTGGTTATCCGCTCAGAGATCGATCTTCGCCTTGAAGCCCGCCTCACGCAGCGCTGAGTGTGCCGCGGAGAGCCGCGCCACCGGAATGCGGAACGGCGAACAGCTCACATAGTCAAGACCGATGCGGTGGCAGAGGTCGATGCTCTTGGGATCGCCGCCATGCTCGCCGCAGATGCCGATCTCGATATCCGGGCGCACCTTGCGTCCCTTTTCGACAGCGATACGGATCAGGAACCCGACGCCCTCTTCATCCAGCACCTGGAACGGGTTCTCCGGCAGGATGCCATTCTCGACGTAGTAGAGCAGGAATTTGCCCTCGGCATCGTCGCGGCTGATGCCGAACGTCGTCTGCGTCAGGTCGTTGGTCCCGAAAGAGAAGAATTCGGAGTATTCCGCCATCTGGTCAGCAAGGATCGCCGCGCGCGGCAGTTCGATCATCGTACCGATCTTGTACTCGAATGGATAGCCGGTGCGCTCCATCGTCTCTTTGGCGACGCGCTCGATCAGCTCGCGCATGAACCTGACTTCGTTGGCGGTATTCGTCACCGCGACCATGATCTCCGGGTGAACGTCGATCCCCTCCGACACGAGTTTGCAGGCGGCTTCGAACAGGGCGCGCACCTGCATCTCGCTGATGCGCGGGCGAACGATGCCGAGACGGCAGCCGCGCAGACCGAGCATCGGATTGAACTCGCGCAGCCCTTCGACGGCGCTCATCAGCTCCTCGATGTTCTTCAGTTCCAGCGGGCGGTCGCCCAGGATGCGCAGACCGGCAGCGCGCATCGCCAGCGATTCGTGATCGGGCATGAATTCGTGCAGCGGCGGATCGAGCAGGCGGATGATGACCGGCAGGCCGTCCATCGCCTTGAGGATGCCGTAGAAGTCATCGTGCTGGAACTGCTGGAGTTTGGCGAGATGACGCGCTTCCTCATCGCTGTTCGGCTCGGAGAGGATCATCGCCTGAACGATCGGCAGCCGTTCTTCCTGGAAGAACATGTGCTCGGTGCGGCACAAGCCGATGCCACGCGCCCCGTACTGGCGGGCACGGCGTGCATCCGCCGGATAGTCCGCATTGGCGTAGACATCCAGACGGCGGAAACTGTCTGACCAGCCGAGCAGGGTTTGCAGATACGTCTCGCGGGCAAAATCGGGGACGACGCGCTTGATCTCGCCGACGAACACTTCGCCCGTGCCGCCGTCGATCGAGATGGTATCGCCTTCGTTGATGACCATGCTGCCGACGACGAATTTGCGCCCCGGCAGATCGATATCAAGGGCTTCTGCGCCGCAGACGCACGGCACGCCGAACTGCCGCGCCACGACGGCGGCATGGCTGGTTGCGCCGCCGCGGCTGGTCAGGATGCCCTTTGAAGCGAGCATGCCGTGCACGTCATCCGGCTTGGTCTCCGGGCGCACCATGATGACGTGCTTGCCCGCCTTGCCCCATTTTTCCGCCAGATCCGCGTCGAAGGCGACCACGCCGACTGCCGCGCCGGGCGAAGCGTTCACGCCGCGGGCAACCATCAGCCCTTTCTTCTCGAACGCCATTTTTTCATCGATATCGAACTGGGGATGGAGCAGTTGCAGTACGTGATCCGGCGTGATGCGCAGGACCGCCTCTTCCTTGCGGATCAGCTCTTCCTGCACCATCTCGACGGCGATGCGGATCGCCGCGCGGGCGGTGCGCTTGCCATCACGGGTCTGAAGCATCCACAGCTTGCCATTCTCGATGGTGAACTCGACATCCTGCATCTCGCGATAGTGCTTTTCGAGCCGGCTGGCGATCTCGATGAATTCTGCGTAGACCTCCGGGTTATCCTCCTCCAAATGGGCGATCGGGATGGGCGTGCGGATACCCGCAACCACGTCCTCACCCTGGGCATTGAACAGATAGTCGCCAAAGAGCTTCTTCTCACCCGTTGCCGGGTTGCGCGTGAAGGCGACACCCGTGCCGGAGTTGCTGCCCATATTGCCGAAGACCATCGTCTGGATGTTGACGGCAGTGCCGAGATCATGCGGGATGCCGGCGGCATTGCGGTAATCGACCGCGCGCTTGCCATTCCACGATTTGAAGACCGCTTCGATCGCCAGCGCGAGCTGCTTCAGCGGATCCTGCGGGAAGTCCTCGCCGACGGACTGACGATACCGCTTCTGGAATTCCAGCGTGACCTGCTTCCAGTCTTCCGCCGACAGCTCAACATCCTGCCGGACGCCGCGTTCCTTCTTGATCTCGGTCAGATAGTCCTCGAAGACCTCATCCTCAGCCCCCATCACCACCGAGCCGAACATCTGCACCAGACGACGATAGGAGTCATAGACGAAGCGCGCATCTCCGGTCAGGTGCACCATCGCCTCGGCGATCGAGTCGTTCATGCCGAGGTTGAGCACCG
>SZPD01000412.1 GCA_030263515.1 Anaerolineae bacterium CFX9
CTCTGGAACGGTATCCCGTTCGTGCAGGCCAATCGGGCATACTGGCTCGGCAGCGATGTCTGGCTGTTCGGAGGTCCGCTCTCGATGGAACTGCTGGTGGATACCGTGCTGGAGGCGCTGGGCACACCGCTGTCCTGATCCCCCGCTATCATGACCACCCGTCTTCACCAGCAGGACTCCCATCATCAAACACGCATCCTCGGCAGCCGCACCCTGCTGCTGCCGGGGCTGCTGATCGGCGTGCTTGTGCTGATCCTGTGCCTGATGGGCAGCATTATGTTCGGCGCTGCTGATATCACGCCGCAGGTCATCTTTGATGCCCTGTTCAGATTCGATCAGACGGTCTTTGACCAGCTCATCATACAGACGGTGCGGCTGCCGCGCGTACTGGCAGGCGCGATCGTCGGCGCGGCGCTGGCGGTTGCCGGGGCGATCATGCAGGGGCTGACCCGCAATCCGCTGGCAGACAGCGGCATCCTCGGCATCAACGCCGGGGCGGCCTTCGCCGTCGTGGCGGTCACCTACCTGCTCGGCAGCCCATCCCTCGGCGTGTACTCAATAGCCGCGCTGATCGGCGCTGCCGTGGCGGCGGGCTTCGTCTATGGCATTGGCGCGCTGAGCGGCGGGGCCACCCCGCTTCGGCTGACCCTGGCAGGCGTGATCCTGACGGCGTTCGTCTCATCGCTGACGACGGCGATCCTGATTCAGGATCAGGAAACGCTCGACCGTATCCGCTTCTGGACGGCAGGTTCGCTTGCCGGGCGCGATTTCGCCCTCATCCAGCAGACAGCCCCGCTGATCGGCATCGGGCTGGCAGGCGCGCTGCTGATCAGCCGTCAGATCACTACCATCAGCCTCGGAGAAGATGTCGCCAAAGGTCTGGGGCAGGATACGCTGACGATCAGGCTCATCGCAGGGGGGATGGTCATCCTGCTGGCGGGCGGCGCAGTCGCCCTGGCTGGGCCGATCGGTTTCGTCGGGCTGGTCATCCCACATGTCGCCCGTTTCATCGTCGGCGTCGATTATCGCTGGGTCATCCCCTATTCCGCCGTGATGGGCGGCATCCTCGTCACACTGGCAGATATCGCCGCGCGCATGGCGCTGCGCCCGCTGGAACTGCCCGTCGGGGTCATGATGGCGTTCGTAGGCGCACCCTTCTTCATCTACCTGGCGCGGCGAAAGGTGAGACGCTGATGATGACACCGCACCCGCGCACATGGATCACGGTTCGTCCACGCCGTATCCCGTTTTCCTTCAAACTGGATCGGCGCGTGCCGCTGATCGCGCTGCTGCTGCTGATCTTCACGCTCGTGGTCCTGGTCGTGAGCGTCAATTACGGGGCCTACAACATGTCCGTCACGGAGGTAATCCAGACGCTCACAGGGACGCTGCCAAGCGATCATCCTGACTATCGCAATTTCGTCCTCGTCGTGCATACCTTCCGCCTGCCCCGCATTCTCGTCGCCTTCATGGTCGGCGCGGCGCTGGCGGTGGCCGGGGCGATCATGCAGGCGATCACCCGCAATCCGCTGGCGGAACCCGGAATTCTCGGCGTGACCGCAGGCGCAGGGCTGGCGGCGGTCACGCTCATCGTGTGGCTGCGCGACGTGCCGCTCAGTTTCCTGCCTGCGGCAGCGTTCATCGGCGCGCTGGCCACCGCGGCAGCAGTCTATCTGCTGGCGTGGAAGCAGGGCAGTTCAGCGCCAGTGCGGCTGATCCTGATCGGCGTCGCCATCGCGTCCGTCCTGAGTTCGGTGACCACGCTCATGCTGGTGTTCGGCAGGATCAATGATGTGCAGCAGGCCTATGTCTGGCTGACAGGCAGCGTCTACGGGCGCAACTGGGATCATGTGCGCGCGCTGGCGCTGTGGCTGGTCATCCTGCTGCCGCTGGCCTTCTTCGGAGCGCGGTCTCTCAATGCGCTCAATCTCGGCGATGAGGTGGCAACCGGATTCGGTGTGCGGGTCGAGCGACAGCGAGCGCTGCTGCTCGTCATCAGCGTCGGGCTGACCTCAGCGGCGGTCGCCATTGCGGGGACGATCGGCTTCATCGGGTTGATCGCGCCGCATATCACGCGGCGGCTGGTCGGTCCTGCGCATGAGGGCATGCTGCCGATCACGGCGCTTTTCGGCGGCGCGCTGCTGGTGCTGGCAGATCTGATCGGGCGCGCGATCATCGCCCCGTCCGAACTGCCCATCGGCATCATCACAGCGCTGATCGGCGCGCCCTATTTCATGTATTTGCTGATTCGATACCGGAAGTAAGGATACAAAGCGTGTGATTCAGGCAGAAAATCTCTCACTGAGCTACGACAGCGGAACCCCTATCATTCATCAGCTCACCCTGACGCTCATCCCCGGACAGATCACCGCGCTGGTGGGGGCTAACGGCTGCGGCAAAAGCACGCTGCTGCGCGGCTTGTCCCGCCTGCTCAAACCTTCGCGGGGCGCGGTATACCTCGACGGGTATGATATTCATTCGCTCAGGGCAAAAGACCTTGCCCGCAGGCTCGGCATCCTGCCGCAGTCGCCCACCGCGCCGGAAGGGCTGACAGTGCATGAGCTGGTGGCGCAGGGGCGCTATCCGCATCAGAACTGGTTCCAGCAGTGGAGCGCGTCCGATGAGCGCATCGTCGCGCAGGCGCTGGAGCAGACCAATCTGACGCTGTTTGCCGATCGCCCGGTCGATACGCTGAGCGGGGGGCAGCGGCAGCGCGCCTGGATCGCGATGGCGCTGGCCCAGCAGACGGAAGTGCTGCTGCTGGATGAGCCAACAACGTATCTCGATCTGGCGCATCAGATCGACGTGCTCGATCTGCTGGCGGAACTCAACGAGCAGGGACGCACGATCGTGATGGTGCTGCACGATCTCAACCAGGCAGCCCGCTACGCCGATACGATCGTGGCGCTGCGCGGTGGGCAGATCGTGGCGCAGGGAACACCTGATCAGGTGATCACCCCGGAAAATATCCTTCAGGTCTTCGGGCTGGATGCAGATGTGATCATCGATCCGGTCACGGGAACGCCGTTGTGCGTTCCGATCGGGCGGCGCAGAATGCGCAGGCCAAAACCGGCAGTCTACACCAATGGCGCGGTCAGGCAGCCTGTGGGCTGATCATGTGCGTGCGGGCAACCCCTACTCTGGCGGTCGATTGAAAACCACCCAGATCGCCCGCATCGTCACCGAGCCTTCATTCGACAGGCGGTGAGGCGTGGTCGAATCAAAGATGATGCTGTCACCCGTTTTGAGCGTATAGCGCTCGAACCCGACTTCCAGCGTGAGCACGCCGGACAGGATCACGCCAAATTCCCGCCCGCTGTGCTGGGACATGGTTTCTCCGGACGATGTGCCGGGGCGGTACTGAATCTCCAGGAACTGG
>SZPD01000413.1 GCA_030263515.1 Anaerolineae bacterium CFX9
TCGAGCGCGTTCTCGCTGACGGTGGTCCCGCAGTGTTCGCAGGTATAGAGATAGGTGACACGGGGCAAGCCCGCCGCCCTGGCGACCGCTTCTGACCAGCGCTGCACACCATCAAAGCGAAAGAGCGCTTTGGTTTTGCACTGTGGGCATCGCGCGGCACGTTCGCGGGGATTCCGGGCGCGGGCAGAAAACAGCATTTCAAGATGAGCGAACGCGATCGACTGGTTCATGATTCTCAATCCTGACTAAAGCTGGAGCAGAAAGCGCAGCCCCATCAACAGAAGAAAAATGCCGTACAGACGCTTGATCGTCTGCGCGGGAAGCCCCAGCGCGATGCGCGCCCCGCCTAATGCCCCAAAGAGCAACCCGACCGCCACCAGCCCTGCCACCCGCAGATCGAGCAGCCCGGCAGCGTTATATTCCAGCACTGCGCCCAGCCCAACGGGCAGCAGCAGCGCCCCCAGCGATGTGCCGACTGCTGATTTCTGATCAAAATTCAGCAAGCCGACCAGCGCCGGAACGATCACGATCCCGCCACCAACGCCGAACATCCCGGAGATTACCCCTGCGCCCAGCCCCAGCAGCAGCAGCGCCCACCATGCCGCATCGCTGCCGGTCGTCGGATCAGCGTCCGTGCGCGATGGACTGATCCCGGCGCGGTATTCCGCCAGCCACCGGCGCGGCTCAGCGAAGCGCCATGCCGCATACAGCAGGAAGAGTCCGTACAACTGCTGGAGCGTCGCCGTCGGCAGACCCAGCGCGATGCGCGCTCCACCCAGCCCGCCGATCATCAGCCCGACGGCGACGAGCAGCGCCGTCTGCAAACGGAGCTTCCCGGCACGGTGATAGGCCAGCACCGCGAAGATGCCGACGGGCATCAGCAGCGCAGCGAGTGAGGTTCCGACGGCGGCTTGCAGGCTGAAGCTGAACAACGCCGTCAGCGCGGGGACGATCACGACCCCACCGCCGATCCCGAACATGCCAGACAGCACGCCTGCCACAAGTCCCACGATCAATAATCCGATCCCGGATGCATCCTGCATCGCTCGCTCCTGCTGTTGGTTATGTCGTTGTGAAAAGTGAAAAGGGGGCGCGGAATCAGTGAATTGGTTTTACGAATTTCACGTCCCACCCGCTTGCGGGCTGCTAGAGTTTAATCCCAAGTACCGCCGCCGCGCCATGCAGACCAAACTGATCCACGATCTGCGCCATCGCTTCCGGGCTGAGAGGCAGATCGTTGTTCAGCCACCAGACGATAGCGCCGATCTTGGTCCCCGCAAGCTGAAAGGCGCACATATCCGGGGGTATGGACGGCGCAGCATCGGCAGGAATCAGCACGCTGAGCTGCTGGCGATAGTTCTCGGCAAATACCCCGCGCAGCCATGCCATAAAGGTGGCGCTGCCACTCTCGCTGAAAAGCCTTCGGTAGAGCGCCGCATACTCGCCGAAATGATGAAATTCCGTCGCGCTGATGGTGCGCTGAGGGCTGTCTTCAGCGGCGGCGAAAAACAATTCATACTGGGCGCGCAGCCCATACGTGAGCAGATCATCCTTATCGCGAAAATGCAGATAGAATGTCGTCCGCGCCACATCCGCCCGAACGATAATGTCCTGCACCGAGACAGCGTCGTAGCCTTTTTCCTCGATCAAAGCTCGAAAGGCATCCCACAGCAGGCGGCGGGTGCGCTGCACACGGCGATCGGGTTTACGCATCATTATGAGTTTGGTTATCCATTAGAAAAAGGTTATGTAAGAGGTTAATTATGCGTTATCCGCATACGTTATAGCAAGTGGTTCAAAGACTGAATTTTACAGCTATCCTCGATCTGGCATCTGCGGAAACTGCACAGCATCGAACTCATCTTCCCGCACTGACGGTAGCCCAATCGAACGCCAGCCTGTATACTAGCCGGATGAGACCCGATGTCCGCCCCAATTTTCATTTCCTCATCCTGGCGCCCAACCTCGGCGCAGAGTGGATTTTCAGCGCGGCGCGTGCCTACTGGAACACGTTCCGCCCGACCATCATACCGGATTTCGATTTCCTACTCGTCATCCCGCCGACACGCACGATCATCGTGACCGCGATCGCCCAGCGAGACACGATCGCTCAGATCGGCGTGGAACTGGCGCGCAGTTCACCGCTCGCCTATCTCGACTCGCTGGTCTACCACACGCCGGAAGCGCTCCAGGTTGAGCTTGACCGGCGCGTCTCGCTGGGGCAGCCGTTCGGCGTGCAGATCTCGACGCCAACACCCACCCTCGATCCCAACGCCATCAATCTGCCGGTCATCCCGACGCCGCGCCTGCCACCGACGCGCCCACCCTCCGGCTTCGTCACCTCGACGCCCTCGCCAGCGGGATCGCCGCCGCCGAGTTCGACGCCCAATCCAAACGAGCCGCAGCCGATCCAGCGCACGCCGGGACCTTTGACAGGAGGCAGTTAGTTCTCGTATGCGTTTAGACGAATATCAATGGTCGCGCAATCCGCGCGGACTGCACTGCACCAGCATTTTTCAGACGCCGCTCGAAGTCGATCGGTATGCCAATATCCACTGCGGCTGGGCAAAGCTGATGGCCGCCACCACCGACTTCGTGGATGATGCGCAGGCGCTGATGGATCGCGGCATCACGCCGATCGTCCGCCTCTACCTGGGGCGCTGGGGGGCACAACCCTTCAACCAGCATCTGCGCTCGATCACGGACGCCTTCGTGCGCGTCGGCGTCAAGTGGTTCGAGTTTTACAACGAGCCAAACCTGGATGTGGAATGGCCGGAAGGCTTCGACCCGACATGGGAAGACGAAGCAAACGTGATCCGCCCGCTGATGGATAACTGGCTCGCATGGGCAGAGTACATGGTCGGCGTCGGCTGTTATCCGGGCTTCATCCCGCTGGCAGAAAGCGACACACCCCGCTATGCCGCGGTTCGCTGGATGGATGCCTTCCTCAACTATCTGGCCAACAATCATTACGAGCGCTTCGTGCGCGTGCTCAACAACGGGCTGTACTGTGCAACACATCCCTATCTGCTCAACCACTTCTATCAGGAAATCCCCGGCGGCGGACCGACCAGCGCGCGGCCGCCCAGCCAGCAGAATGCCCGTGAAGGCGGCTGGCACTTCGAATATCCTTACGACCCGATCTGCCAGCGCGATGATCCGGGGCGCACCGTCTACGGCGGCACAGCGCTCACGCCACACGGCGATCCGGTCGGGCTGACGGCGATGGGGCGGATGTTCAATGAGCGCTGCGCCTCACTGTTCGGTTCTCAGGCGGTTCCGGTCGTCGGCACGGAAGGCGGAATCTGGGCCTTCCGCGGCGGCACGTTCCAGCAGGATCGGCGCTATCCCCCTTATAA
>SZPD01000414.1 GCA_030263515.1 Anaerolineae bacterium CFX9
TCGAGTTCGAGATCTTCGACGGCGGTGCGGGCATCAACCGAGCCGGTCAGGACGCTGTGAACCGCGCTGTAGAAGATCGCCGAAGCATCGTTGTAGCGGCTGGCGGTGAAGCCAGAGGGGCGCGCCACAGCGGTCGCCAGGATCGGGCCCATCGAGTTGAACAGCGGGTTGGCTTCGAGCAGTTCCGGATCCTCATAGATCGCCGGAATGGTCGGGTTGGGGCCCTGAGCGCTCAGCGCGCGGAGCTTCTGCTCTTCCGCCGAGGCGAGGAACATCGCCGCGAAAGCTGCCGCATCGACATTATCCGAGTAGGCGCTCACCGCGATCTGCCAGCCGCCCAGGCACGCCGCAGCGCGACCGCTGGCCCCCGCCGGAAGCGGCGCATAGCCGAAGTTGCCCGCCACAGCGCTGTCTTCGCTGTTGCCCAGACCGTAGGCATACGGCCAGTTGCGCATGAAGGCAGCATTGCCAGACTGCCACACGGCGCGGCTGTCTTCCTCGCCGAAGGTGGTCACGGCTTCAGGGCTGATCGTGCCGACCCAGCCAGCAGCCTGTTCGAGCGCGGCGATGAATTCCGGCGTATTGACGTTGACTTCACCTTCAGGGGTGATGAACGTGTTGCCCGTCGCCGAAACCAGCCACTCATGCGCATCGCAGGTCAGACCCTCATACGAATTACCCTGCCAGACATAGCCGAAGAACTCGGAGTTCCCCTCAGCGCGCTCGCCTTCCTGGATCAGCGCCGCGGCGGCTTCGAGTTCGTCCCAGGTCGTCGGCACTTCGACGCCATACTTCTCAAGCAGGTCAGTGCGATAGTAGAGGCCCGCGGCATCCGTGAACCACGGGATGGCAACCAGGCGGCCATCGATCGTCTGGCCTTCCACCATGGCGGGGAAGAACTGGCCGATGTATTCCGGCGTCACGTAGTCGTACATATCGACGACATGCGGAGCGATGATACCTGCCCAGATCACGTCAGTCTGATAGATATCGACGTTGGAATCGCGCGCCTCCCAGAACTGCTGGTAAAGCGCCAGACGGTCCGTCGCCAGGTCAGGGGTCTCCAGCGGCGTCAGCGTGATGTTGGGGCACATCTCGTTCAGACGGGCGGCCTGTTCCTGAATCACTTCCAGTTCGATACCCACTGCGCCAGCGGCGATGACCAGATCAGCCGAGCCTTCCGGACACGACATCGTGTCAAGCTGGGCGCTCACGCTGGAGAACGTGGCGAGCATGAGCGCCACGATGACCAGCACAGAAACGAGCTTACGGGACATTTTATTCCTCCTAACAAACCTTCAGCACTTAACACTACCCTTAACCTCTGGGGCGAAGGTAAGCATAACCCTTATCAAGATCGATGGCAACCAAACAGCGCGGGAAGCCTTATGCACTTTGACCGAAGATTGAAAGTCACAATTCCCCTTGAGGAATATGCATTTCACCTAATGATGCTATACTCCACAGCGTGAGAAGACCGTCTCATCCCGCCCCAATGCTTATCGTATATTGCAAAGGAGTTCGAGAGATGCGTAAGATCAACTGCCTTGTTCTGGCGGCTGTGGGGTTCCTGATCACAGCAGGCAGCGCCCTGGCACAGGAAGGCGTGATCGCCGATGGGCTGCATAACCCGCGCGGCATTGTGTATGACAGCGACGGCACGCTGTTCGTCGCCGAAGTCGGGCTGGGTGGCGACCTGGATGTGGAAGGCAACTTCGGTCCCGCGCGCGCTGGCGGTTCCAGCCGCGTATCGACGATCGCCGGCGATGGCACGCGCAGCCTGCTGATCGGCGCGCTGCCCAGCCGCAATGAAGGCGGTGAAATCATCGGAACCTCACGCGCAATTCCCCGTGGAGACCAGATCTGGCTGGTTTTCAGCCAGGGGACTTTCGTCAGCCCGTTCACGTTCGCGGTAGCGGCGCTTGACCGCGCCACGCTGCGCATCGAACACTGGATCGATGTCTATTCCGCCGAAGCGGCGCTCAACCCGGATGGAGGGCTGATCGACAGCAACCCGGTTGATATCGCGTGGGACAGCGCAGGCAGGCTGTATATTGCGGATGCAGGCTGTAACTGCGTCTGGCGTTCGGATGCCAGTTACAGCGGCGCCCTGGAACTCTTTGCCGTATGGTCAGATAACCCAGTCCCTACATCGGTTGAAATTTCCCCTGCAGATGAGATCTTCATCGGCTTTCTGACCGGCTTCCCGTTCGTGGAAGGCTCGGCGCGTATCGAGCAGTGGACGACGGGCGGCGAACTGGTCACGACGTTTACAGGTCTGACATCGGTGGTCGATCTGCTCTGGCTGGACGGGCAGATCTACGCGACGGAGTTCGCCCGGTTTGACATGGCGTCCGGCTGGCTGCCAAACACAGGTCGCGTCGTCCGCGTGACGGACTCAGGGCCGGTCGCCATGACAGAAAATCTCAATCTGCCCTATGGGATCGCCATCGCCCCGGCGGGGAATCTGGTCGCCGCGGTCAATACTGCCTACAGCCCGGACGGCTCAGGCATGGTGATCTCGGTCAGCCCGGAGATCGCGGGCATGGGCGAAGGGTAAAAGCCGCCGCATTTGCGTAAATACCCGTGGAAACCCTCTCTGCAATGGTACGGAGAGGGTTTTTCTTTTGTGAAGGGATCTGCGCTAAAATCCGGCGCTGTAAATCGTTTTGTACAAGCGCAGCTTCTCCATTGTAGTAAAAGGCTTGTTGTGATGACCGAACCTAAAATATGTATGGTTGGCAGTTCAAATATTGATCTTATTGCCCGTGTTCCACGTTTGCCGGCCCCCGGCGAAACCCTGATCGGCTCGAAATTCCAGATGGGTTTCGGCGGCAAGGGCGCGAATCAGGCGGTCATGGCGGCGAAACTCGGCGCGCAGGTCAGCGTGGTGACCAAGCTGGGAAAAGACATTTTCGGCGACGACACGCGGCGCAACTACGAGTCGCACGGAATCGATACGACGTTTGTGCTGGTGGACGACGAACGTTTTTCCGGCGTTGCGCCGATCACGGTCGATGACAACACCGGGCAGAACAGTATCATCATCGTGCCGGGCGCTAATGATGGGCTGTCCCCCGCGGATGCGCGCGCCGCCGCCAGCGTGATCCAGAATGCCGACGTGCTGATCTGCCAGCTTGAAATCCCGCTGGAGACGACGTTGGAAGCGCTGCGTATCGCCAGGGAAGCTGGCGATCGGGTGCTGACGATCCTCAACCCCGCGCCCGCCGCCGAAATCCCTGATGAGATGATCGCGCTGGCAGATATCTTCGTCCCCAACGAGGTTGAAGCCCGGATGCTGACGGGACTTGACGCCAGCACACCGGAAACGGCAGAAACAGCAGCCCGCGCCCTTCAGC
>SZPD01000415.1 GCA_030263515.1 Anaerolineae bacterium CFX9
CTGCCTCGGCAGATCAGCCTCGGCGCAGGCATCCCGGAGCATGTCGGCGGAATCACAGTCAACAAGGTTTGCGGCAGCAGCCTCAAGGCGACCATGATCGCGTCCAGCGCCATCCGCGCCGGGGATGGCGATGTGTATATCGCAGGCGGCGTAGAGAGCATGAGCCGCGCCCCATTCCTCGACGATACGCATCGGATGGGTCACAAATACGGTCATGTTCAGCTTCGCGACTCGCTGATGACGGATGGCTTGTGGTGTTCCCTGTGCGACTGGGGGATGGGCAACGCCGCGGAATTCATCGCTCAGCAGCTCGAAATCACGCGCGAGGCGATGGATCGCTTCGCCTACGACAGCCACATGAAGGCGCACGCCGCCACGCAGAGCGGCAAATTCCGCGCCGAGATCGCACCCGTGACCATCGCCGCCAGGAAGGGGGAAACGGTCGTTGAGCAGGACGAACCGATCCGCCCGGATACGACGCTGGAAGCGCTGGCGAAACTGCCCGCCGCATTTGAGCGTGACGGCAGGGTGACCGCCGGGAACGCGCCGGGCATGAACGACGGCGCATCCGCCATCGTGCTTGCCAGTCGCGACTATGCCGAAGCGCACGGGCATACCCCGGTGGCGCGGATCGCAGGTTATGGACAGGCGGCCGTCGAACCAGCATGGATCTTTTATGCGCCCGTCAAAGCCATCCCAAGAGCGCTGGAGCGCGCCGGCTGGCAGATGAGCGAGGTCGATCTGTTCGAGATCAATGAGGCGTTCGCGTCCCAGGTGCTGGCAGATGTGAAGGGGCTGGCGCGGGAAGGCTATGAACTTCCTCCTGAAAAGCTGAATGTCAACGGCGGCGCGATCGCGCTCGGCCACCCGCTGGGGGCCAGCGGCGCGCGCGTCCTGATCACGCTGATCCATGCCCTGCACGATCGCGAGCTGAAGCGCGGCGTAGCTGCTCTCTGCCTCGGCGGCGGTGAAGCCGTCGCCCTGGCTGTGGAATTGGAGTAAAACGCCCATGCAGTACACTTCGCTCGGCAGGACGGGCTTGCAGGTATCGCGCATCTGCCTGGGCTGCATGACGTATGGCAGCAGACAGTGGCGCGACTGGGTGCTGGACGAAGAAGACAGCCACCCCTTCATCGCCCGCGCCCTGGAACACGGCATCAACTTCTTTGATACGGCAGATATGTACTCGCTTGGTGAAAGCGAGGTCGTGCTGGGCAATGGGCTTCGGTCGCTTGGCGTCCGCCGCGATGAAGTGGTGATCGCCAGCAAGGTCTATCATCCGATGGGAGACAAACCGAACCAGCGCGGACTTTCCCGCAAGCACATCATGGAAGCGATCGACGCAACCCTCAGGCGCTTGCAGATGGATTATGTTGATCTGTACCAGATCCACCGCTGGGATCCGCACACGCCTATCGAGGAAACCCTGGAAGCGCTCAACGATGTTGTCCGCGCGGGCAAGGCGCTGTACATCGGCGCATCGAGTATGCAGGCATGGCAGTTCGCCAAGGCGCTCTACACCTCCGATCTGCACGGCTGGGCGCGTTTCGTCTCGATGCAGGGACACTACAACCTCGTCTTCCGTGAAGAAGAACGCGAGATGAACCCGCTGTGCATCGATCAGGGAGTCGGACTGATCCCGTGGAGTCCGCTGGCGCGCGGCTTCCTGGCGGGCAACCGCAGCCGCGACAGAAGCGGCGAAACCACCCGCGCCAAAAGCGACACCTTCGCCCAGCATCTCTACTATCAGGACAATGACTTCGCCATTCTGGAAGTGGTGGAGACAGTCGCCCGTGAATATGGCGTGAGTCCTGCTAAAATTGCGCTGGCATGGCTGCTTCATAAACCGGGCGTAACCGCGCCGATCATCGGCGCAAGCAAGCTGCATCAGCTTGATGAACTCGTCGAAGCGCTGGACATCCGGCTCAGCGATGAGACGATCGCGCGGCTGGAAGCGCCCTACCAAGCACATCCGATACTAGATCACTAAAGGGTGGAATGCCGAAACAACCCCTCACACGCGAACTGCTTGAGCAGGCACTCGCGCGCGTTCCGGAGGGTTTCCTGCACAGACAGACCCTCGGTCAGCGCGTCCATCTGAGAGAGGTAACGAAGGAACTCCTGGCGGAAATCACCGCAGGAACGACGAAACAGCAGAACGAATACTTCTATGACAGCCAGCGGCTTCGATCAGAAGACCTGCGAACGCTGGCGCGCTGGTTTCACCCTCACTTCCCGGAGATGACGGGCGGGGGCGCCTTTCTGACGCAGACGATTGCCGAGCGTCTGGAAGAGCGTAACCGCCGGCTGGCGCTTGCCAATGACGAAGAGCTGATGCGGGTGCTGGGTTACCTCAGTGCATCGCGCGGCTATGCTTTCGTCACTGATCTTCACAAGCAGAGCGGCGATGCCGAGGCGCTTCAGTACCTCCAGCGTTACGGTTTCGTCAAGCGCATGCACGACCTGATCTACGATCCGCTCCGGCTCGGCAGCGGGTCAGCAAAACGCATCCTCAGACATCAGGACCTGATTACGGTTGAAAAGCAGATCATCGACCTGCTTCAGGAAGCGCCAGCGCAGACGCTGCCGCTGACCGAGCTGCAGCGGCATTTCCCTGCTCATCAGATCGCCGAGGCGCTCTCGCTGGGCGGGCTGACGGCTTATGATGTGCAGTGGCAGCGCGGAGAGAAAACCCGTTCGGCAAAATGGATTCGCACGCGCGGCGCTGATGCCGAAGCCGCCAGAGAGCATGCGCTGAAGCAGTCGAATATCAGCAAATCCGAAGCGCAGCGCCGCAAGGATGAGCGCGCCGGGCGTGATTAAAAAATGGTTGAAGCGGCGCAGAACAAGCAGGAGCGCCACCCCGAAAAGCAGGGCCGGCAGCCAACTCCACAAAACGGATGGCGCAAAGAACATCGGCAGGTTAACGGGTCCCGGAGGGACATTCACCAACACACTTAACCCGCCCTTGGCAATGACGTAACCCGTCCCCGCCAGGAAGCCGCCCACCACGGGATACGGCACATAGCGCGCAAACCCGCTTAACTTGAAGCGACCCAGAACGATGAAGACGATCCCCGTCAGCAGGGACCCAAGCATGATGGCGCCCACCGCTGTGGAATAAACCGCCTCGGGGCTTTGACCTTTGAGAGTCGCGGCCACCCCGGCCGTCATCAACGCCATGAGCGCGGCGGGAGTATCCTGCGGCACGCCGATCATGCCTGCCAGGGATGAGGTCAACGCAATCACGATGCTGACGATGGCGGTGCCGAGCAGGATGAGCCCGACCCCGCGCGGCAGGAATTGAGCCAGGTCGCTGGAGAAGATC
>SZPD01000416.1 GCA_030263515.1 Anaerolineae bacterium CFX9
AGTCTGCCCCAGTCGAAGTGTAAACGCGGAGCGCGAGCGGTTTTGCGCTGCGGCATTTCGAGGGCGATATCAGCCATAGAACACCCGATTTTTCGCCAGCCGATTCTGAATCAGCGTCAGAACGAGGATGACCGCAAACAGCACGGTTGCCATCGCCGAGCCATAACCGAGATTGGGGTTATTGGCGCGCGCCTGCTCAAAGATGAAAACGCTGACGGTATCGACCGCCCCCGTCACGGCGGGCGTCCGCATGATCCAGATCTGTGTGAATGCCTGAAATGTGCCGATCACCGAGACCAGCAGCAGGAAGAAGGTAGTCGGCGAGAGCAGCGGCAGCGTGATATGACGGAAGACCGCCCATCCGTTGGCTCCGTCAATCCGCGCCGCCTCATACAGCTCACCGGAGATATTCCCCAGCCCTGCCAGAAAAACGACGGTGTGATAGCCGGCATACGTCCAGATGGTGTAGATGATGATCACGATCAGCGCCAGGCTGGGCCCTGCCATCCAGTCCGGAATCCCCGCGCCAAAGATCAGCCTGAAGATACCCGTCGGTTCAAGCAGCCACTTCTGATCGGGAATACCGAACAGGTTGATGAAATTGTTGATGGGCGACGTGCCGCGATGACTGAAAAGGACAGTGAAGACGATCGAGGTGGCGATGAACGGCGTAATGTAGGGCAGGAAATAGATGATGCGAAAGAGTGTGCGCCCTCGGATTCGCTGAAAGAGCAGATATGCCAGTCCCAGGCCGATGGCAAGCTCAAATGGCACGGCAAACCCGGAATACATCGCCGTGACAACGAAGCTGTGCAGGAAGCGATAATCGGCAGTGCCGAGGACGCGCGGCAGCTCCATGATGAGCAGGACGCCGCCCACCGCCAGCAGCGCGCTGCATACCGCAGTCAGAACAAACAACCGATCGCTGTGCTGGCGGACGGCGCGCCGCCACAGCACATAAGACGCCGCAATCGTGCCGACACCTGCGCTGATCAGGAGGATCTGCGCCCACATCGCAAGTTCGGTTCCTGCCTCCGCCGCCGCAGCCGCCGCCGTGCTGATCGCCTCGCTCACCAGCCCGATGGCAAGCGCGCCGAGGATCAGGAAAGTTGTGGCGGCGAACATGCGGGTCAGCCAGCCGATCGCTTCCGCCTGCTGCGCCCAGCGCAGATAGACGAGCGTCACGATGACCGCGAACGCTGTCATCACGAGCATCTGGTTGGCATAGCCCACAACTTCAGGCGCGCGCACAGCGTCAAAGAAGGCGCTGATGAAGGTCTCGCCCGTCATGGGGACGCCAAGCTGGCGCAGCGTGACCGGAATGTTGAGCACGCCGGGCAGCAGCGTAAAGAACCACAGGCTGAAACTGGCCAGCGACAGCCCCAGCATCCCGCCCGGCACGAGCGCCAGGGTCGCGCGCAGGCTGCGCTGCCGAAGCAGGCGAAGGATCAGAAGCCCCGCAAAACCGAGCGCCGCAGCGCCGAGCCAGAAGAACGGCACTTGCGCGAACTCGCCGAGCGCGCGCTCATAATTGGCAAGCCCCTGATACGCTTCAGGAAAGCGGCGCCAGCGATGCAGACTGACGAAAAAGGCGAAAATGACCGGGAAAACACCAAACAGGAAAAGAAGAAAAGCGGCGGGGGTGATAAAGGCATAGGCAGTCAGGTTCTCGACGACTCTGCGTCCTCGCCTGGTTCTGAGGAAGGAGATGCGCGCCTTTGACTGGTGGCTGAGCGTCGCCATCGCTCTGGACTCCCCTCCTGTGAACTCGCGCCATCTACGTTCGGGATTCTACAGTGAAATATCCAATCGGCAAGTCAACCGTTCAAAGTCTTTTCAAAGGCTTAAAGAAGCGCTGTGCGACGTTAACGATCAGGTGATGGCAGGGGGCGCACTGAATACAAGCGGCAGGCGAACTGTAAAGGTTGTGCCTTCTCCTTCGGCACTGGAAAAGGTGATCGTGCCGCCGTGCGCTTCGGCGCTCAGCCGGGCGATGGCCAGTCCCAGCCCGGTCCCTTCGTAATCCTGCGCATTGAGCGCGCGATGAAACGTCTGGAAGATCTTCGCCTGATCTGCTTCCGGGATGCCGATACCGTGATCCTGCACTCTGAAGTCAAGGCAGTTTTTGTGCCGCTGAAGGATGAAGTGGATGACTGTATCCGGCGGCGAATATTTGACGGCGTTGGTCAGCAGATTTTGCAGGATGTGTTCCAGCAGCCGCCGATCAGCATCGACGTAGCGCAAAGCCTCATCCATCTGAATATCAAACTGGTGGCGTCCGCCATCCACCATGATGATGTTATCAAGCAGCCGTTGACAGGTATCAATCAGATCGATCGGCGCGGGCGTAAATTCTATCTGCCGTGCCCCAGCGCGACCGAGCAGCAAAAGCTCATCCAGCAGCCGAACCATTGAAGATGCCTGGAAGCGCACACTCTCAAGCCGCTCATCAACCTGATCGGCACTCATTTGAGCGTGATAGCGCTCCAGCAGCTCCACATTTATGAGGATGACGGTGAGCGGAGTGCGAAACTCGTGTGATACGATCGAGATAAAGCGTTCTTTCAGCTCGATCACTTCGCGTTCCTTCTGAAGCTCGATCTCAAGTTCACGCGCCCGCAGGCGCTCCTGCTCCAGCTCATGGACTCGCGTGACTTCACGACCGACGGCCTGAATTTCAGTCACCCGCCCGCTCTCATCGACGATCCCGTAGTCCACCCACTGAACCCAGCGTTCCTGTCCATCGGCTGAAACATGACTGTATTCGGCGACAGCGGGCGTCGGGTCAGCCAGCACCTCCGCGATCCGCTGCCGAATGGGGGACTCGGCTTCAGGAATGCCCAGCGAGAGAAAACTGTGACCGATCAATTCTTGGCGAGTCTTGCCAAAAAAAGTGCAGTAGGCATCGTTGACGAAGGTCAGGATGGTGTCTGGTGTATAACGGCAGACCAGGTCGATCTGGCTTTCGACGATCCCCCGATAACGCGCCTCGCTCTCGCGCAGGCGCATCTCAGCCAGCTTACTGCGCGTGACATCCACAAAGAAGATGCCAATCCCCAGTTCCGAAGGATAGGCACGCACCTCAAACCAGGTTTCGAGCGGGGGATAATATTCAGTGAAGTTGACATCAGTTCCGGTTTCGAGCGCATAGCGATACTGCTTGTCGAAGGTGCTTCCGGCTGCCTCCGGGAACGACTCCCAGATGTTGCGCCCAAGCAGTTCTTCACGCCGCCGGCGGAGCAGCGTCTCGCCGCGGCGATTGATATACGTCAGCGTCATATTGCGATCGAGCGCGATGAACGCTTCGTTGATCGACTCGATGAT
>SZPD01000417.1 GCA_030263515.1 Anaerolineae bacterium CFX9
CGCACCAGCGGATGATCGATCTGCTGCGGCTTGCCGGATGGCTTGCCGGTCACCGACACCACCGAAGCCCGCGAGATCCAGTAGCGCTGCACCATGAAGACCGTGAGCGAAGGCACGAGCAGGATGAGCGAGAGCACAGCGCCGGCTGTCGTATCGAACAGGCCGACAATCGAGACGTAAATGCGTGTCGCCAGCACCTCATAGTTGCCCCCCAGCACCAGCGGGTTGCCCAGATCGGCGATCGCCTCGACGAAGAGCAGCAGGAACGAACCAGCGATGCCCGGCACGAGCATCGGCACGGTCACAGTGCGGAAGATGTGCCACTTGTTGGCCCCCAGATTGGTCGCCGCCTCATCCAGCGCAGGATCCAGGGCTTCGAGCATCCCCTTGAGGTTCATATAGGCGACAGTGAACAGGGAGAGAGACAGCACCAGCGTCAGCCCGTCCAGCCCGTAAATATCATTACAGCCGCGCCCTTCTCCCCACAGACAGCGCGTCCCCAGCATGCGGTACGTGATCAGACCGTTTCGGCCGAAGAGCAGCACAATGGCGCTCGCCAGCGCAAACGGGGGAGAGATGATCGGCACGAGCGCGGTGATATGCATGAAGCGCTTGAAAGGGGCTTTGACCTTGACCTGAACGAAGGCGAACAGGAAGCCGAGCAGCGTGCCACAGGTGGCGACAGCGACGCCCATGACAATGGTGTTGGAGATGATGGTCTGGTAGACCGGCTGTCCGAGAAAGCGTTCAAAATAACCGATCCCCTGCTCAGACAGGCCTGCGCCTGTCATGGCGAAGATCGGCATCAGGATGGCGATGAAGACAAAGAGAACGGCGACGATCAGTCCGATGAGCAGAACGGGATCACGAAAGACACGCCTGAAGTCGGTGAGAGAACGTCTGAACTGGGTCAACGTGTAATCTTCCTAAATGAACAGGGGGACACACCCTGGGTGTAAGGCGTGCCCCCCAACCGATCTAAGTGTGTTTATTCTACCGGGGTCGGCGCAATCTCCGCGTCAAAACGCTCGACAATCGCGTTGCGGTTGACACCCGCAGCGACGAAGTTGTAATCAACCAGGTTGACATCCGCCAGGTTGACCGACAGCGGCGAAACCGGCGCATCCGGATTGGTCGGAAGCTGGAGCGAGTTGACCGTCAGCGCAACCGCCTGTGCCTCTGCCGTCAGCGCCCAGTCATACCATGCGCGCGCGGCTTCAGGCTCCGGCGCATTGGCGATGATCGCCATACCGCCGATTTCATAGCCCGTGCCCTCCTCAGGGAAGCTGTTGACCAGGATGCCCTCAAAGCCCTCAACCTGAAGTTTGACACAGTCGTGCGAGAAGATGATCGCTACGGCGACCTCACCACCCCCTGCCAGGCGACCCGGCGCTGAGCCAGAGCGCGTATACTGAAGGATGTTCTGATGGAGCTGCGCGAAGTATGCGAAGGCATTGTCGATTGCCTCCTCTGTCGGCATGCCCTCTTCATCGTAGCCAGTGCCTTCAGCCTCTGCCTCAAGCTTGTCCGCTTCCAGCGTCACCACCGTCCAGAAGGCCGTGAATGCCGTCCCGGATGTGGCCGGGTGAGCCATCGCCACGTTGCCTGCCAGCGCCGGATCAAGCAGATCTTCCCACGAGTCGGGGACTTCCAGACCCAGCTCATCGAGCAGTTCGACGTTGGAACAGAAGCCCAGCGCACCCACATAGACACCCGCCCAGGTATTGCCCTCGCCGCGGTATTCGGGCAGGATCAGCTCCAGATTGGGGGACTCATATTCTTCGAGCAGCCCTTCTTCTGTCCCCGCGATGAACGCATCAGCAGGGCCGCCCCACCACACCGAGAAATCCGGATTGTCCTGAGTCGCGCGGATACGCGCCAGCGACTCGCCAGACGAGAGACGAACATACGATGTCTCGATACCGGTCTCCGCCTGGAACGCCTGCGTCATGGCAACGCACCAGTCTTCCTGGGGCGTACACAGGACGGTGAGCGTGTTGTCCTGCGCCACGGCGGGAACCAGGCTGAGCGCCAACACAAACACGGTCAGCAAAAATGAATAGCGTTTCACTGAAACTTGCCTCCTTCAAAAAACGTCTCAAGAGAATACTGCATATCAAGCCAGGTTCAGTAGAACTTGACGATGATATCATTGATCAGGTTGGCAGCGATTTCCGCGCTGCCTTCGGCATGATTCATGTGCCGGTAAATCTCGCGCAGCTTGAGCATATTGACGATATTTTCCGGCGTCGTTTCCTGATGGAAAAGCTCAGCGAGCGCCTCGATGTAGAGATGATCCATCCGGTTTTCCAGCGCAAGCACACGCAGCGCATGTTTGCCTGCCCGCTCCGGATCAGCTTCCAACTGTTTGATTGCCATATAGATTTCCCGCGCACTGACATGCAGCACCCTGCCCATGGCGTGCAGCCGATCATTGGGGGCGATCTGCAGCAGATACATTTCGCGGGTCGTCGAATACATATAATCTAACACATCGTCGATAGCGCGCGACAGTTTGAACAGATCTTCACGGTCGATCGGAGTGATGAACGAGCGATTGAGCTGCACGATCAGCCCGCGCCGCACCCGGTCGCCCTCCTCCTCGATGTCACGCACACGAGCGGCGGTTTCCCGGCTGGGCGACTGGATATACGCAAGCAGCGCCTGGCTGCCCTGAACCACCAGGTATGCCTGACCGAGCAGCCGCGCAAGAAACGGGCTGGGTTTGTGCCGGTTCTGAAACTTCTTCCTCAGCGGGGCGAAGAAGTTCATAGGCTGAGATGAGAGAGGATGAGGTAGAGCAGCGCGCCGATGAATGCCGCCGATGGGATGGTCAGCACCCATGTGCTGAGAATACTGCGGAAGACCCCCCAGCGCACCATGCGCACGCGCTCAGCGCTGCCCGCGCCCACGATTGCTGAAGCGATCACCTGCGACCCGCTCACCGGGCTGCCGAGCAGCGAGGCGCTCAGCAGCACAATGCCGGATGCGGTCTGCGCGCCAAAGCCGTGGATAGGCTGAATCTTGTACAGCCGACCGCCGAGCGTTTCGACCACACGACGGCTGCCGATCAGCGTGCCCGCGGCCAGCGCAACCGCGGCGAACGCGGCTGCCCAGTAGGGAACGGCGAAATCGCCTTTACTGGTTGCCATGACACCCAGCGCCACAATCCCCATGATCTTCTGCCCGTCATTGGAACCGAACGACAAGCCGACGAGCATACTCAGGGCAACCTGTCCTGCCTTGAAAATCTGGTTGACGCTGGGCGTGGCCGTTGCGGCGGCACGATAGCTCAGCTTGACGATCACATAACCGACCAG
>SZPD01000418.1 GCA_030263515.1 Anaerolineae bacterium CFX9
CTGGTCCCCAAGCGCTATTTCTGGAAAAGCGCCAAGTGGCTGCGCGCGCTGGAGTTCAGCCCGGTCGATCGTCCTGGTTACTGGGAACAGGGCGGCTATCACAACAACGGCGATCCATTCAGGGAAGAGCGCTTCCAGCGCGGCGGCTTCTGGTAGAAAACAGCACACCCCGGCTCATCAGGTCGGGGTGTGTTCATGGTTGCAGGGTGTGGACTGGTACTTTGTCCGGGCGGCGGAAACGCAGTGATCTGCCGGATAAGGCGCTTACGCGACTGTGCCCAACGGCATGCCGAAGGCTTCGGCGACAGCGGGATAGAGCAGCTTCCCGCGCGAGACATTCAGCCCCTTGAGCAGTCCCGGATCGCGTGCCAGCGCTTCATCCACGCCGAGATCGGCGAGCCGCAGGGCATAGCGCAGCGTGGCATTGCTGAGCGCGTAACTTGACGTGCGGGGCACAGCGCCGGGCATGTTGGCGACGCCGTAATGCAGCACTCCATCAACGAAGTAGATCGGATCGCTGTGCGTCGTCGGGCGGGTTGTCTCCACGCAGCCCCCCTGATCGACAGCGACATCGACGATCACACTGGCGCGCGGCATGATCGAGAGCATCTCGCGGGTGATCAGCATGGGGGTGCGCGCCCCGGCGATCAGCACGCCGCCGATCACCGCATCGGCGCGGCGGATCGACTCGCTGATGTTGTTCTCATTGGAATAGAGCGTGGTGAAGCGCCCGTGCAGCACCTCATCCAGATAGCGCAGGCGTTCGTGACTGATATCGAGCAGGGTGACATTGGCTCCCATACCCAGGGCGACCTGCGCAGCGTTGATGCCGACGGTTCCGCCGCCCAGCACGACGATGCTGGCGGGCAGTGTCCCCGGCACACCGCCCATCAGCACGCCGCGCCCGCCTTCCGGTTTTTGCAGGTACTGCGCCACGATCTGCGTCGCCATACGCCCTGCGACTTCGCTCATCGGCTGGAGCAGCGGCAGTCCGCCGTCGCGGCTTTCGACCGTCTCATAGGCGATGCCGGTCACCCCGCTGTCGAGCAGGGCACGGGTGAGCGGCTCGCTGGCTGCGAGATGCAGGTAGGTGAAAAGCACCAGATTCTCGCGCAGGTGGGGATATTCTTCCGGCAGGGGTTCCTTGACCTTGATGATCATCTCGGCGCGCGCCCAGACTTCCGCCGCGGTATCAAGAATGGTGGCCCCGGAAGCCACATACTCGGCATCCTCAAAGCCGCTGCCGATCCCGGCGTTCTTTTCCACCAGCACCGTATGCCCGTGCCGGGTAAATTCGCGGACGCCGCCCGGTGGAACCGAGACACGGTACTCATTGTCCTTCACTTCTTTCGGAACCCCAATGATCATCGAAAAAACCTTTCTTCGGTCCTGACAGGCGGATGGAATGCGGATACAGGTTGCAGCCGGGCAAGGATATAGAGTCGCACGGACAAACTGCGTTTCATTATCCTACAGAATGTCGTAATCCGTAAAGCATATTTCGTACATTCTGTCCAAGAGGACTGAGCGGGCGGCCGCCTGTTGAAGCCGCCGCACGATCTGCGCTATGATCAGCGCGTGAAATTGAATCTGCATTTGATTGGTCGGCTCGCAACAGGAAGGAAACACAATGCGCGATGTGGTGATTCTCTCTGCTGCACGTACTCCCGTCGGCCGCCGCGGCGGCTGGCTTCGTGAGACCCACCCTGTCCGGCTGGGATCCCATGCGCTGTGCGAGGCGCTGGCGCGGGCGCAGGTTGACCCCGCCGCGCTGGATCATGTCATCATGGGCTGCGTCTCGCAGGTCAGTGAGCAGACCTTCAACCTGGCGCGCAACGTCGTGCTGGATGCCGGCCTGCCGATCGAGATCGCGGCGACGACGGTCGATTTTCAGTGCGGCAGCAGCCAGCAGTCGATCCATTTCGGCGCGGCGTTGATCGCCAGCGGGCAGGCGGAGATCGTGGTTGCGGGCGGTGTTGAGAATATGTCGCGCGTGCCGATGGGTTCGAGCATGGTCAATGGCAGCCCGTTCACGCCGCGCATGATGGATGCCTATAACCTGGTATCGCAGGGGATCGCCTCAGACGAGATTGCAGAGAAATGGGCGATCAGCCGGGAAGAGCTGGATCAGATCGGCTACGAGAGCCATATGCGGGCGGCGCGGGCCTATGCCAACGGCTGGCTGATGCGCGAGATTGTCCCGATCGAAGGGGTGGATGACGCTGGTGAAACGCTGATCGTGGCGCAGGATCAGGGCTTCCGTCCGAATGCCTCGCTGGAAAAGATGGCGACGCTTCAGCCTGCCTTCACCCCCGAAGGACGCACGACCGCCGGAAACAGCAGTCAGATCAGCGATGGCGCGGCAGCCGTGGTGCTGACCAGCGCGGAAAAAGCCCGCGAGCTGGGACTCAAACCGATGGCGCGCCTCGTGTCGATGGTGACGGTGGGCAGTGATCCGCACCTGATGCTGACGGGTCCCGTTGCTGCGACGCGCAAGGCACTGGCGAAAGCGGGAATGTCGATCGACCAGATCGACCTGTTCGAGGTCAACGAAGCCTTTGCCAGCGTGATCGGCATGTGGAAGCGGGAAACAGGCGCTGATATGAGCAGGGTGAATGTGCATGGCGGGGCGATCGCGCTGGGGCATCCGCTCGGAGCCAGCGGCGCGCGCCTGATGACGACGCTGCTGCACGCGCTGGAGACCCACGACAAACGTTATGGTCTGCAAACCATGTGCTGCGGCGGCGGTATGGGAACCGGGACGATTATCGAGCGCCTGAATTAGAATTTTGTTATGTGAGTAACGTTTCCGGGGTGGATCACGATTTATTTGCAGCGGGCAATTTATTTACGCAACATCACAAAACCTTAATTTGTGAAATGCGTAAAGAGTGCGTAGAATAATTGTTATAGGCACATTCCCGTTGTGAAAACAGGCTGATTGATCAAGGGAAGTTAACGATCATGTTGCGTGATGAGCCGATGTTCCCGCCCCGTTATATGGTCGATACATATCGCCAGGCGTATGCGAGCGTGCATGGTCGTGATCCCTCTGTGCGTTACATGGGCAATCACTGGTACTCGGTCAACGGCGAGACAGTGCATCGCGCCACCCTTATGGAGGAGATCACCCGTCTGCGCGATCTCTCTGAGCAGGCGCGGCGTCCACGCTGGCAGGATAAGGGCGTGATCAACCGGCTGATCTCCAAACTGCGCGGGCTGTAAAAGCAGGAAATGACATTTTTGCTGAACTTTCTGACCTTCTCATCACAGAGAAGGTTTTTTTTCGCCGGTTTACGGCGCAGGGT
>SZPD01000419.1 GCA_030263515.1 Anaerolineae bacterium CFX9
GAAGCGATCGAAGCGGCGATGGAGGCGGCTGCCCCGCTCATCAACCTGGATCTCGTCGCCGTCTGCCCGGAATGCGCGGCGCAGCAGAAGATCCGTTTTGATATCGGCGCGTACTTACTGGGGCGGCTGCGCGCAGATCACGCCCGCCTGACCAGCGAAATTCATGCCCTGGCGCTGGCGTATCACTGGGGACTGGACGAGATTCTCTCGCTCAGCCGTGCTGAGCGGGGGCGTTTCCTGGCGCTGATTGAGGCTGATGCACACCGTGCGCGTCTCAGCGCCATGACGCGGGGCGGCGCGCGCAGGAGGATCAGCTGATGGCGACGTACCTCTCCAGGCTGATCGAGCGGGCTGGTGGAGAAGCGCCGCCGGAAAGCCGCGCTGAAACCGTCATGCCCGCCCCAGAGTCCACGGATCCCATGCCCGGCTTGTTCGATCCGTTCGAGGAGACGATCATCGACGCAGTGGATGAAGCGGAGCCGGCGAAAAAGGCTGACAAAGCCGGTGAGCCTCCGGCGCGATCGATTCCAACGCCCGCCAGCCCGCCGCCGAAAGCCGCTGCCCCGCCTGAAATGCTGGTGAGCGAGGGTCTGCCGCTGTTGCCAACGCTGTCGCCCGCAGCGCCGCCTTTGCCGGAAACGGCGATTGAAGACAGCCCTCAGAACCTGCTGCCGGAACGGCTGGTGATCGAACGCTGGCATGAGGATGCAGGACAAGCGCCTGCCGATCTGCCGCCCCCGCGCGTGATCGAGCGTGACGTATATGTCACTGGCATCGAACGTGAGGATGAGGATCGGCTGAAGGGGGACCTGCCACCGCCTGCGCCGAAGGAACCGCCTGCGCCGCTGGCTGTCACCACAGAATCCCCTGCGCCGGACGCGCTGCAGCCGCCGTCCGCAGACTTTCCCGATCTGCCGGAGCGTGCGCTCGACCCGCCTGCAGAGCCGCCCGTCACAGAACTGGCAGATCCGGCATCACATGCGCCCGCGATCACGATCGGCGATGTCGTCGTCGAGATCGTGACCACGGCGCGCCAGCCAGAGCCAGCGCCGCGGCCGCCCGCGCCGGTCATGCGCCCGGTGGAACGCCCCGCGCCAAGACATGGCGTGCGCTCGAAACGGCGTTTTGGCATCGGGCAGAGCTGAGTTGTCGTCCGCAGCCCGATCCGGCAAGGCACGGGCTGAACGTGAAAATGATTTTTTGCCTGAAGGATTTTGAAGGACAAGTGCGATGCCGCTGCTTGACCTATCGCTCGTGACACAGACCTTTACGACGCTGATCCGGACGCACGTCTCGGCGTCGGACGGCTGGAACACGCTCAATGATCTGAACGTTGATCCGCGGCCGCCAGACAAGCTGGAAGGCGAGAATACCGTCGGCTTTTATATGTATCACGTCAGCGAAGAGATGAAGGCAAAGCACGCCTATATCCCCGGCGTGAGCGATAACCCGGTACGTTTCACACCGATGGGGCTGCATCTGTACTACATCCTGACCGCTCACAGCGATCTCGACGGCGCTCAGAGCGCCCTGCGCGAACAGCTCATGATGGGACTGGCGATGAAAGCCCTGCATGACAACCCGCTGATCACGGACGATACGCTGATCAACGGCACACAGGTCATGGCTCCGCTGCTGCGCGGCAATGACAACGCCTTTCGTATCGCCATGCTGCCGGTCAAGCCGGAAGATGCGGTCACCTACTGGACAGCGGGATCTTCGCCGCAGCGGCTGACCGCTTACTATCACGTCAGCATCGTCCATCTCGAACCGGACGACCCGGCGATCCGCGCAGGACGGGTGTACAGCTACAACGTCTTCGTGCTGCCGAGCGACAGCCCGCGCATCGACGCGACCGAGAACACGATCAGCTTCACGCTGCCCACGGAAACCGACCCGCGCACGCTGGTGCTGCGCCCTGCGCAGGTGACGTATAACCAGCCGTTCAGCGTGATCGGCTCGGCATTTACGGGGGATGAAGTCGTGCTGCTTCTGCGCCGTGCCGACTGGGAACAGGCTGTTGCCATCGATCCCGGCTGGAGCCTCGGTTATACCGCAAGCCGCATTGAAGCGACCGTACGCGATACAGCATCCGGCATCGATATCGTGCCCGGAATCTACGCGGCCTCCGTGCGTGCTGAACGGACGCGCACCACACCGACCACGACGAAAGTGCTGTCCAGCACATCGAACGAATCGCCCTTTGCCATCGTGCCGCTGATCGCCACGGTCAGCGTGCCGGACGGAGCCGGGCGCTTCAGCGTGACGGGCGGTATCTTCCAGCATCCGGATATCGCGCCGGGTATGGTGCAGGTCTTCGTGGGCGCGGACCGGCTGACAGAAGGGGATTTCACCAATCTTCAGGAAGGCGAATTTGGCGTGGAAGACGCTGCCACGCTGCATGCCCGCCTCCCTGCCGGATTCGTCAGTGGAGAGCGGCTGTCGCTGCGCATTATCGTCAACGGGGCAGAGACCGCGCCCCGCTGGGTGACTGTGCTATGAGCGATTTCCTGCGCATGCCCGCTTCTGAATCTACGGCGGCGCTCGACCCGGCACTGGCGCTGGTCCTGCTGCGCGTTCGGCTGCGGGCGAGACGGCGCGCCGCCTGGCTGAATCATCTGCTCAGCGAGCCGGGGCAGAAGAACGGAACCGGCGGGCTGGCAGCGCACCATGAACTGGCGCGCCTGCTGGACGATCGCGATGATCCGGCTTTCGAAGCCGCCTGGATTGCGGCGCAGCCAGAGCTGAATCGGGCCATCGAAGCCGCCGATTCAGCCCTGAACGGCGAAGGCGACTCGCGGCTGGCGACACTGTGCCGGGTCTTTGCGCTCGATGCGCCGGATATCGATCTGCTGCATCTGTGCCTGGCCGCCTCGCTCGATCCTGCCATCGGGCGGCTGTTCGCCTTTCTTCATGATAACGCCACCCATGCCTATGCCAGCCTGCATCTGGCTGCGCGCCTTTTTGACAGGGGGCGCTTCGCTCCGATGAGCGAGCCGCTGCGGCGCTGGGAAATCGTTCATCTGCACAGCGACGATACCCATCACGATCAGCTTGCGCCGCTGACGCTCGACCCGACAGTACGCGACTGGCTGGCCGGCGCTGATGAACTCGATCCGCATCTGACGGGACGGGCACGGCTGATTCCGCCGCTGAATCCGCTGCCGGAATGGGATGTGGCAGGCGCGGCTGATTTTGTGCTGCGCCAGTTGGAGGATCAGCCTGGGCGCACCGTGGTGATTCACGTCATCGCCCCGCCGCGCGCCGGGCGCAAGACGTTCGCCGCGGTGGTCGCCGC
>SZPD01000420.1 GCA_030263515.1 Anaerolineae bacterium CFX9
TGCCAGCGCCAGAATGCCGACGAACAGCATCGTCGCCCAGCGCAGACGCCCGGACTGGATCAGCAGATAAGTGGCGATCAGCAGCAGCGGCGTGAGGATGAGATTGATGACTTCGATCAGGGCTGGCTGGCGCTGTTCGGTGAGCAGCGGGCGGATCACTAACCAGCCATAGGCCGCAAGATGGGCGATCAGCGCCGCATACGTAACCAGCAGGAGCGAACCGGCACGCTGACGTTCAAGCGTGCTCTGATAAGGGTATCGCACCCCGATGAGGCGTTGCAGGGATCGGATCATCGCAGCGCATCTCCATTCTGGCTGACGGTCTCAGCATCATCCTCAGGCGCGTCTGTTTCCAGCCTGCCGAGGCGGATTGCCCCGCTGCGCGCGCCGAGCGTTTCACTGAGTTCAGCCACAGTAATGCTGAGCAACTCGTCGATTGAGGTCACCTGCTGATAGCGCGCGGCGATATCGTTCACTCGCTGTTCCTGCAAGGTAGCTTTCTGGGCATCCTCGTACAGACGGGCATTTTCTGCCGCCAGACTGAAACGTTCATTGACCGCGGCGATCATGTCGAGATCTTCCGGCGTGATGTCGCGGGCATTCAGCTCAAGCTCCAGCCCGCCGATCACCTGACCGCGCACGCGGACAGGCAGCGACACGGTGAGCGTTTCTCCGTCGGGCGAGAGGCGCTGCACCAGCCGCCCGCCCGCAGAAGCTTCCAGCAGTGAGGCAGTCGCCCGATCGGCTTGTTCAAACTGATCCTGCTGCGGATCGTAGTCCAGGTTGATGGCACGCTGCTGATCGCCCAGAAAGTCGCGCCAGGCCTTGTTGGTGAGCTGGCTGTTGAGCCGTTCGACCTGTTCGACAGTCAACTGAAGTTCTTCTACCAGCCGCTCATTCTGTTGAAGCTGCATCTGCATCGCCTCGGTGAGGCGCGCGTTATCGATGGCGATCGCGATGTTATCCGCCAGCGCCTGGAAGATCGGCAGTTCAAGCTGCGGGAAGGCATCGACTGAGGTGCTCTGAAGGTCGAGCGCTCCGATGATCTGCTCGTTGACGCGCAGCGGCAGCGCGACTTCGACCGCCGTATCCGGCAGCAGTTCATTGCGGCGATGCACGCTGTCTGCCGCGCCAGCACGGGCGATCACCGGTCTGCCATCCGCGGTCACACGCCCGATCACGCTGGCGCTGCCCACCTCAAGCCCATGCCGGCGGCGGAGCAGTTCCCGTCCAACTTCGCCGGTGCTCGCGGCGAGCCTCGCCACGCGCCGTTCATCGTCGATCAGGAAGATCTGGGCATGATAGATGGCAGGGTAGTTGTCGCGGATTTCCTCAACCACCGTGTTCAGAAGTTCATTCAGGCTGTGACGCTGCGAGACGCGGCTGGCGATGTCCGTTGTGATGGAGGCGAGCTTCAGACGTTCTTCTGCCGCTTCGCTTATGCCGGACTCGCGGCTGACCTGCGTCAGGCGCAGGAATGATGCCAGCACGAAACCGAGTCCCAGCGTCTGAAACAGAAGCGGGCTGAGCATGTTGAGTTCCAGGTAAGTTTCGTTCGGTGTAGCGCCTGCTTCGCCGAGCAGGAAGCGCAGCGTTGGGACGATCAGCGCGATCGCAGTCGCCGCGATCACCCCGCGCAGGTTCAGAAACAGGGTGGCAAAGATCAGGAAGATCGCCATCGACATGCCATGACCCGGCAGCACGAAACCATTGCGCCAGGCGATGACGATGGCGACGCCGAACCACGTCAGCAGGATGCCGATACCACTCCACAGCCATGAGCCGCGTCGATTGGCGATCAGCGTCAGCCCGCCGAACCCATAGGCTGACAGGATGGAGATTGTGGCAGAAGCATCCGTGCCGAAGCTGCCGAACAGCGAGCTGCCATCGAGCTGTCCCGGAACTGTGGCGAACAGCGTGAACAGCACCATGAGCACCACCACGGTGGTATACAGCACGCGCGCGCGTTCCCGCAGGATCAGGCTGTGAAAGTTGTCTACGCTGAAGATTCGGCTGAGCAAAGTCTGCATCACGCTGCCCCTTTTACCACTGATCGGCTGGTGAAGCGCTGCTGTCGGGGATGTTCGCCGCCGCGTTTCGCGCCGCTCGAACCTCGGCGGTCTCGCCGATCAGCAGGGCATCCGGTGACAGGCGAATGCGAGCGGTGCGCGCGTTCAGATGCGTGGCGAGCTGGCGCAAGGCGGTGCGCGCCATCGCCGAAATATCAGTCGTCCGCTGAAACTCGGCGGCGATCTGGTTGACCAGCGCCTCGTTGCGGGCGGCGCGCTGTGTCTGTGCGTAGGCTTCGCTGTTCTCCAGCGTGACGGCGAACTGATTCAGCAGTTGCAGAAACAGCGCCATGTCTGCATTGCCATACATACGCGGTCTGAAGCCGCCGGCCACCACCACGCCCAGCGTTCGGCTGCTTTCGCGGATCGGCGCGCCCATGATGCTGCGCAGTCCGATATCGATCGCGGCGCGGGTTCCGGGCAGTTCAAGGGTATCGGCATGGAGCAGGGGTTCGCCGCTGTTCCAGATCTGTTGGGCGAACGTGCCCGCGGCATGAGGATCCGGGTTGACATTGACCTTGTGACCTTCGCGATCATAGCGTGCCGCGATGCGCACGCCGCCGGTTCGCGGATCATGCAGCCCGATGATCAGCCGGTCGAGTGGAAGCATCTCGGCGCTTTCCATCAGCATGATCTCAAGGATGGTGGGCAGTTCAAAGGTCGTCTGTACCTTCTGCGCAAACCGGGCGATATGCGCAAGCTGGTCGGCACGGCGCTGAGCTTCAAGGATCAGGCGGTGGTTCTGCAAGCCGATGGCAAGCTGCGCGGCCAACGTCTGAGCGGTGTTGGCAATATCGTCGTTGAATTCCAGCGGGCTTTCGATGATGTCGATGCCCAGCGTGCCGATCAGTTCGTTCTGCACAACCAGCGGCGCGATCAGGATGGCGCGCGTGTTGATCGATCGGAACAGATCCTTCATATCCTGCCGCAGGCGGGGATCGGTCTGCGTATTGTGGATGACGAGCGGCCGGGTGAGGTCTTCCATCACAAGGTCGAGCAGGGGGTTGCCTTTCAGGGGAATACGCAGGCCGAGCGTCGTCCCCGGCACTTCGCTCACAACCACGCTGTATTCGCGATCCGGCTCGATCAGCGCGATACCGCAGCGGTCAGCGCCGAAGACTTCGACGATCAGCCGTGTGGTATAGTCGAGCATCTCGCGCTCTTCATCCATCGAGTTGACGCCGGTGGCAATGCGGTTGATCGCCTGAAGCGCTGTTACCTGCCGCCC
>SZPD01000421.1 GCA_030263515.1 Anaerolineae bacterium CFX9
ATTCATGAAGATGCGCCTGACCGATATCCGCCCGCCGGAGGATGTCGAACGGCTGCTCGCCGACGTTCAGAAGACGCGCCCTGACTTGCAGTATTCCGGTGAGTGGCGGCATAAGCTCAAGGACGGGCGTCTCATCAGTGTGGAGATCACGTCGCACAAGCTGCGTTACCGAGGGCATGATGCCGCGCTGGTCGTGGCACAGGATGTGACTGAACGCAAGCAGATGATTGCGCGCCTCACAGAAAGCGAGGAACGTTTTCGTTTACTGGTCGAACATGCGCCGATTGGGTTTGCCATCCACCATGAGGGTGAGATCCTTTTTGCGAACTCGGCGATGGCACAGCTTCTGGGAGCAAAGTCTCCCGATGAAATTATCGGTACGTCCATCTACGAGTTTGTGCATCCGGATTACCTGCCTGCCAAGCTGGAGCATCTCCGCGCCCTGAACACGGGGGAAAGCCCCCTGCGTCATTACGAAAATCGCTATGTGCGCAAGGACGGAAGCATCATTGATGTCGAAGCCACCTCGGTATCGATACTGTATCAGGGAAGACGGTCGATTCAGCTCATCGCACAGGATATCACCGAACGCAAGCTTGCCGAGGCGCGCATCAGCCAGCTCAATGCGGAGCTGGAGCGGCGCATCGCCGAACGGACGACCGAGCTGAACAACATCAAGGATCGGGTTGAAGCCATCCTCAACAGCAGCGATGATGCCCTCATCTTCTGCCGCAGCAGCGGCCAGATCGAACAGGTGAATCCTGCGTTTCAGGGTATGTTTCGGATGGATCTCGAAGCGCCGATCTTCAAGCCGCTGGCGAGCCTGGCAGCGCCGGATCATCAGGCGCTGGTGGATGAGACCTTTGTGACGGTCACCGCCACACGCCATTCGCAGCGTATCGAGATTACCGCGCAGTGTGGTGACGGCTCCACATTCGATGCCGACATCATGCTTTCGCCCGTATATCAGCATGAGCAGGGGCTGGTCGGTGTGGTCGCCAGTGTGCGTGATGTCAGCCAGCACAAGCAGATGGAGACCAAACTGCGGCAGATGCTCCAGCGTGAGATGGAGATCAGTGATCTGAAATCGCGCTATGTCTCCATGGCCGCTCACGACCTGCGCAACCCGCTGGCGGCGATCCAAACTTCTGTCAGCATGATCGAGAACTACTATGAACGCATGAACACCGACTCAAGGCGCGCCAAATTTGCCCAGATTCATGAAGGCGTCGATGTGATGCGCGCCATGCTCGATGATATTCTGACGATCGGGCAGGCTGAGTCGGGCAAGCTCAAATTTTCGCCTGCGCCGGTCGATCTGGAGCCGTACTGCCGCGCCATCGTCAACGAGCTGCTGGGCGCAAACGGCATCGGACGCCTGGTCGATTTCAGCGTTGACGGTGTGTGTGGGACAGTCTTTCTTGACCCCAAGCTGCTGCGGCACATCCTGGCCAACCTGATCTCGAATGCTTTCCGGTACTCTGATCCCGGTTCGCCTGTGGTGGTCCGGGTCACCTGTGATCCGGCGCAGATCACGATCCATGTACAGGATTACGGGTTGGGCATCCCGGCACAGGAACAGGGGCGGATCTTCCAGAGCTTCTTCCGCGCCAGCAACGCCCAGCATATCAACGGCACAGGTCTCGGATTGGCGATCGTCAAGCAGTCGGTCGATCTGCATCACGGCGACATCTGGTTCGAGAGCCAGGAAGGGCACGGCACGACGTTCACGGTGACGCTGCCGATCACTTCCCAGCCGCAATCACAGCCAGACCAGCCGCAGTGATCAGAACTCCAGCACTGCCAGCGTGACGGCATTCGGCTGCTCATCGAGCAGGCGGTAGAACTCAGCGGCGTTGCGGAAGGGTGTGCGATGCGTGATCAGCGGGCGCAGATCGAGCCGGCCTTCCGCCTGGAGCTGCACCGCCGTCTGCCAGAGCCGCAGCTTGTTCCAGCGGTGGCTCGTCTCCGGCGATACGCCGGAGATCTGTGAACCGATCACAGAGATCCGGTTGTGATGAAATTCGTCGCCCAGCATCAGCCCGCGCGCTTCGCCCTGAAAGAAGCCCATCGCCACCACCCGTGATGAGTAGGCGACGGCGCGGATCGCTTCATGAAGCGCCTGCGTGGAACCGGTAACCTCAATGCACACGTCTGCGCCGCGCCCGCCGGTCAGCGCGCGGATCGCTTCGGCAGGCTGATCGCGCCCGGCATTGAGCGTATGTTCGATGCCGAGCGCCCGCGCCTGTTCCAGCCGCGATTCATGCAGATCGACCGCGATCACGCGCCCACCGTTGAGCCGCGCCATCAGCGCTGTCACCTGACCGAGCGCGCCCATTCCGAAGACTGCTACCGTGTCGCCGAGCCTGATCTCCGCATCATGGACGCCGTTGAGCGCGATCGCGCCGAGATGCGAAAAGATGCCGAACAGCGGATCCGCCCCTTCTGGCATCAGTCGTGGGCGAACGTAATCGATGCTGGCGACGAAGTGGCTCCGGTGGCCCCATGTGCCGAAAACGCGCGTGCCCAGCGGCAGATCGACTTCAGCGCCGCGCTCGACAATTTCCCCGACTTCTTCATAGCCGAGGCTGCTCACCGGGTAGCTGAGCGAGCCACCATCCGCCGCGATGAAGAGGCGGCGCTCCGCATCCCATTGTTTCGTCAGGTAAGGATTGGTCCCTCGATAGTAGGTCAGCTCTGTGCCAGCGCTGATGCCGGAATAGAGTGTGCGGATGCGCACCTCATCCGGCTGCAGCGGCGCGTCGGCATAATCCTGAAAACCGACTTCGCGCGGCGCATTGAAGACGAGCATGGTTCCCATGATACCGTTTTCTTCCTTGTTCGAGCCGCGCTGGCGCGCTAAATAGAATGACCAGCCTCATCCTGACCACAGTGCTTCTCAGCCTCGCAGCCACATCACCTGATAGGGCGCGAGCTGCGCGCTTCCGCTGACCGCCTGTCCGCCGATCAGATCGCGCCGCTGACCGCTGTCCGGCAGCGTCACGGTGACCGTATCGCCAGAGACGTTGTGGAGCGCGATCACGCGGCGATCGCCCGCCGGGTTCGTCCGTTCGAGCGCGAAGACCGCCGGATGCAGTTCCAGCACGGCCTGCCCGCCAAGCGGATGAAAGGCGGGTTCTGTGGTACGGATTTCGAGCAGGCGCACATAGTTCGAAAAGACGGCACTGCGCAGGGATGTGCGCGTCGCCAGTTCATGCAGCAGGGTATCCGCGTTGAGCTTCTCGCGGTTGATCGA
>SZPD01000011.1 GCA_030263515.1 Anaerolineae bacterium CFX9
CTGAAAGCCGGCGCAGTCGCCTGTGGGCTGGCGGGCTGGCTGACGGGAGATGGCAGCATGCCGCTGGAGACCATCCGCGATCGGGCGCGCCAGGTGCGGGCGATCGTCAATCACGCCAAAGGGATCAGCCCGGTCGAGCGCGTCGCGTCTGCCTAGCGCTCTGGCGGTTCGGCGCGGGCGCGGAAACGGCCATCTCTCATCTGAACGTCGAGGCGCGCGCCCGGCTCAACTTCGGCGGCAGAGCGAATGCGTGTGCCGTCAAGGCGCGTCACCAGGGCATAACCACGCTCAAGGATTGCCTGCGGGCTGGCGGCGATCAGCGCGTCAGCCCGCCCGCGAACCTGTTCCCGCATGAGCGCCAGGCGGCTGCGCTGTGCGCTCCAGAGGCGGGCGCTGAAATCATCCACGCGCTGGCGATACGAGCCGATCTGCACGCGCGGAGATAACCGCCGCAGCGTGCGTTCGTGCGCCTCAACTTCGGCGCGGCGATCGCGGAAGAACCCGCTCAGAAGCGTCACCAGATCACGCTGAAGCGCTTCCAGCCCGGCGCGCAGGTCGAGTACGCTGTACGGCGTCAGCAGTTCGGCGGCGGCGCTCGGCGTTGGGGCGCGCACATCTGCCACGAAATCCGTCAGTGTGGTATCCGTCTCATGACCGACGCCGGCGATCACGGGCAGGCGGCTGGCGGCGATGGCGCGCGCCACCCGTTCATCATTGAATGCCCACAGGTCTTCCAGGCTGCCGCCGCCGCGGCAGACGAGGATGACATCGACATCATCCCGCGCGTTGAGCCGGTCGAGCGCGCGGACGATCTGCGGCGGGGCTTCAGCGCCCTGCACCAGCGTCGGCGAGAGGACGACGCGCGCCAGCGGATAACGCCGCCGCAGCACGTTCAGCACATCCTGGAACGCCGCCGCGCCGGGCGACGTGACCACGCCGATGACGCGAGGCAGGATGGGCAGCGGACGCTTGCGTTCAGGGTCGAACAGCCCCTCCGCCGCCAGCTTTGCCTTGAGCATCTCGAACTGCGCATACAGATCGCCAACGCCAGCAGGCATGATCTGATCGACGTTGAGCTGGTATTCGCCCTTGACCTCGTAGACCGTGAGCTTGCCGTGCGCCAGCACCTTGTCGCCATCGCGCGGCTTGAACGTCACGCGCAGGGCGGCGAATTTGAACAGCGTGCAGCGCAGTTCCGAGCCAGAGTCCTTGAGTGTGAAATAGCTGTGTCCGCTGGAAAAAGTGCGGAAACCGGAGATTTCGCCCTCGATCCAGATATCCTGAAAGCGACTTTCGGCGCTGAACATCTGGCTGACGATCCGGTTGATTTCGCTGACGGTGTAATGTGATTCCATAAGGCTGTGTGTGCTCCGGTATCAGCGCAGGGCAGTCAGGCGGCTGGCTCAGGTTGATGCCTCCTGCCATCGCCGGGGCGGGAACGCGCTCTGCTTCCCGAAGACAGGGCATCCGCCGCATAGCGATTCTGCGCTGGCTTCTATACAATATACCCTGTTTCCGAATGAGGTCATGCCGAGGGTGTGAAATCGATGGCGTATCTGAACCAGCAGCAGCGCGAAGCACTGCGCGAGGAGCTGCTCAAACTGAAGAAACTGGGCAAGGCAGCCGGCAGGCTGCGCGGGATGGACAAGAAAGTCCGTGTCGGCGTCTATCGCAATATGCAGAAGGTTGGGCAGTTCCATACCCGTTATGAACTGCCCTCTCTGGGCGCGCGGGTGACGCTGATCGAACAGGATACCCGCTCTGAAGTGAAGGACGCCAACTACAGCAGACGGGAATACGATCTCGTCGATGTGCGCGTCGAGCCGACTGCCGACAACGTCTCATAAAAGATCACAGCGCGAAAATATTCTCTGTTGTGAACTGTACAGGAGTGCCCATCAATGCTTAGAACGCTTCCGCAGACCCGTGCCACCTCACAGACCTATCGTCTGGTCGGGGTGTTCATCATGACGCTGGTGACGATCGTTGCCGCCCGCGTCAGCATCCCGATGGAACCCGTGCCTTTCACCCTTCAGCCGCTGGCGATGCTGCTGGCGGGGATGGTGCTCGGCTCGCGGGATGGCGCGCTCAGCCAGTTGATCTACGTCGGGCTGATCGGGCTCAATCTGCCGTTCGATGCCAATATGCGCGGGCAGGCAGCGCTCTTCGGGCCGACCGGTGGCTACCTGCTGGGCTTCATCGTCGGCGCGTTCGTCAGCGGCTGGCTGGTGGAACGCGGCGCACAGCGGCTGATCTGGCGCTGGCTGGCGGGCGCTGCCGGGATCGCGGCGCTTTATCTGTGCGGCCTGCCCGTGCTGATGCTTACGCGCGGGCTTGACCTGCCGACCGCCTGGGCGGCGGGCGCAGCGCCATTCCTGATCCCTGATCTGGTCAAAGCGGTGATCGCTGCCGCCATGACCGAAGCAGGACGAGCGGCGCTGCTGCGGACGCTGCAAACACCGCGCGCGTAACGGGCAGCTTCCTCACCGTGCCTGCTGCATCCGTTTGCCTGCAAGGCGGTGCGGAAGCGCCATTCTAATTCACCTGCACCAACTGGATCTCGGCAGACAGCACGCCGTTGGTGATGACCGGGATGATCGTATCGCTCGTCCAGCGCAGTTGATCGTCGATCAGCACGCGCGCCCGGACGGTGTACCTGCCACGTTCATCGATCGTCCGCAGATCGTACATCAGCGAGAACACAAACGGGACCTGACGGCCGTTGGCGATGATCTGCTGCGAGGACAGCGTGAACGACGGCGCATCTGCCCGCGAGATGTCAAGCAGATCGACCACGATGACCGCTTCAGGGGGCAGCGCGATCCGCTGCGGATAGCTGACTGTGCCCGTCACTGTGCCGAAAACCGGCATATCCGCCTCTGGCATGACCTGCGGCGTCACCTGCACCACCTGAACATCTGCGCTGGTCACACCGCCGCTGATGACCGGCGTATTCGTATCGCTGATCCACATCAGCACGCCGTCCACGAAAATCCGCGCGCGGACGTTGTAGCTGCCCATGTCCGTAATGCTGGCAGTGTCATAGCTGAGCGAATACGGAATCGGAACCTGACGCCCCTGCGTAAAAATCCGCTGCGAGGCGATCACGATCGACGGCGCATCCATGCGCGAAACATCTTCAAGCTCAATGAGAATTTCCGCATTGTCTGGCAGGGCGATCCGCGGCTGGTAGGTCACCGTGCCGGAAATGACTCCGAAGCCCGGCTCGTCCTGCGCGCTGAGCAGCCCAGCCGCGCCGATCAGCAGCGCGATCACGCATCCCGCCCCAAACCTGTACAGATGACGCATGGAAAGTCCTTTCGAAAAACTCACGTCAGAATTCATCACTCATGACGATAAAGACAACAAATAAGTTCCGTATGAAAAAAAAAGCAGCCTGCCTCATGCGCCCTGTGCGCCGCGCCGCGCTCTCAGGTACACTCATAGGCGACAGCAGATCGCGGACATGAGGAACTTACGCCATGACTGTGCAAACTGACCGCCTCTCCAGCCATCTGGACGTGTTGTGCCGACAGATCGGCCCGCGCCCGGCGACCTGGCGCGCCGAAGCGCACGCCGCTGATTACGTCATGGCACAGCTTCACAACATCGGTATGGCTGAAGTCCAGACGCAGACCTTCACCAGCCCCGGATCGCTCGGCGCGGCGGTCATCCCCTATCTGTTTGGCGCGGCGCTCGCGGTCCCGCTGAGCTGGCTGGGAACACTGGGCAAACTCACGGGCGGGGCGCTGCTGCTGGGCGCGATGATCAATGTACGCGAATTTCTGATGGGCAAGCCGCCGCTCTATGCGCCGCTCAATTACACTGGCGAGAGCCAGAACGTGTTCGCCCGCATCCCCGCGCGGCAGAAAGCGCGGCACACACTCTACCTGACGGCGCATCTCGACACCAATAAACAGCGCTTCATGGCTCCGCAGATCGTGCCGCCGCTCACACGCTGGTTCAACACGCTCACGCTGACGCTGGGCGCGATCGGCGGGATCTCGATCCTGCTTGACGCCCTGCGCGGACGCCGCAAGCCGACGACGTTTCAGGGCGTGGTCGGGGCGATGGCGGCGGGTTCACTGGCGGCGGTGATCTACGATGAGCTTCAGCCCTACATTCAGGGGGCGAACGGCAACGCATCAGGCGTGGCAGCGCTGCTGGAAATCGCCCGCGTCCTTCAGGAAACGCCGCTGACGGAAACTGATGTCGTCATCCTGTTCACCGGCGCTGCGGAGACGCTCCATACCGGTTTGCTCAGCTATCTGGAACAGCACGCGCCGCCGCTGGAGCACACGACGTGGATCAACCTGGACAGTGTGGGGGCGGATCACCTGTGCTATATCACCCGCGGCGGGCTGAGCCACTTCAGCGAGTATCGCCCCGGCGCGCGGATTACGCCGATCGCGGCGCAGGTGGCGCGTGAGCATCCCGATCTGAGGGTGGATGGACGCCCGGTGACCACGCTCGACGAATCAGCGGCGCTCAGGCAGCGCGGCTACGAAGCGATCTGCATTTCATCCGTGGACGAGACTGGCAGCCCGCCGCACTGGAACCGCATCACTGATACGATGGAGCATGTCGATCCGGAGACGATCCGCCGGGCGGCACTGTATACGCTGGCGCTGGCGAAGGCCATCGATCAGCGGCAGGTCTAAACGTCGATCGTCCTTCAGCTTATCCGCACAGGAAAGCAGGTGAAGGACATCCTTTACAGACAACGTCGGACGGAGTAGACCGAGCATGACAAGAGCATTGCCATGCAGTTGATGGTTGATGGTCAACTTCAGACGTTCCTGCCGCTGCGCGCCTTCTGCGAGACATATCACCTGCCGTCGTCCTTCAGCGTCGCCTTGTTTGAACCGAAGGATTACACGGGACTCGGCAGCATCGAACGAGCCGGGGCAGCGCTGAACGGGCTGCGGGCGGAGCTGATCGCCGCGCTGCCGGAGGCACAGCCGCTGCCCGCCTGGCTGGCGTGGCTGCCGCAGCTTGCGCAGACGTTTCATGAACGGCTGACCGCGATCAACGCCCATGTTGGTCTGCGCGAAGAAGAGATCGGCTTCGCTGTCAGCGGGCTGGCAGATGTTTGCCATGCATGGGTCTACGCCCTGCTGCGCGCTCATCTTTCCGGCGCAGACATCCCTGCCTTCAGCACGGTCTACCGTGACTGGCTGAATGGTACGGTCAGGGTGTCGCAGACAGTGCATACCTACCCGTATAATCAGGATACGATCTGGCGCGTGCAGGTGATCACCCATGCCTATGGGCGCGCCGGGTTGGTCATCGATACCGGAACCCGTTTCCATTACGTGGCGGATGCTGCGCTCGCCTGCCCCGCAGAAGGCTTCATGCTGAACCTGCTGACGGAGCTTGCGGCAGGGATCGCACAGCGCATCCGATAGTCAGGAGATTCTTCAATGGCGAAATTCTTCGACGCGATCAACGACAGTCACCGCGAATTTATCGAAAAGCAGCATGTCTTCTTCGTGGCGAGCGCCCCGCTGACAGCCGACGGTCACGTCAACCTGTCTCCCAAAGGGCTGGACTCGCTGCGCGTATTCTCGCCACATCATGTCGCCTACGCCGATATGACCGGCAGCGGCAACGAGACCTCGGCACATCTGCGCGAGAATGGACGGATCACGTTCATGTTCTGCTCGTTTGAGGGGAATCCGCTCATCCTGCGTCTGTATGGACGCGGCACGACGGTGCTGCCCGGCACGCCGGAATGGGATGAACTCGCGCCGCACTTTACCCTCTATCCCGGTGTGCGGCAGATCATCAGCGCGCAGATTCACAGCGTCCAGACTTCGTGCGGCTTTGCCGTGCCGAAGATGGATTTCGTCGAGGATCGCCATAAACTGATCGAATGGTCAGAAGCCAAAGGCACAGATGGACTGAACGCCTACCGTGAGAAGAACAACCTGCGCAGTATTGACGGGCTGGCGACGGCGCTCTGCGAGACGTAACACGACAATTGTCCTGTTCGCGCCAACACGAATTGACCGTTATACTGGATATGCGAGTTTTTTCGATGAACGGAGATCGCCTATGAAACGCTTCTGGTTTCGCTTCGGCGTGATCGTCGTCCTGCTGGCGCTCATCAGCGGCATGGCTGTCAGCCTGATCAGCGCGCAGAGCGGCTTTGGCACGGGCTGGACGGTGCAGTATTTCAACAACTCCGAGCTGTCCGGCACGCCCGTCCTGACGCAGACACTGCCCGGCGGCATCAATTTCAACTGGGGCACTGGTTCGCCCGATCCCGCCGTGCCGAGCGATAACTTCTCGGCGCGTTTCACCAGCGTACAGACGCTGATCGGCGGAACCTATGAGTTTACGCTGTCTTCTGATGATGGCGCGCGCGTCTACATCGACAATGTGCTCGTGCTCGATCGCTGGGGCGGCCGCGTCCTGACGACCGATCGCTTCCAGGTCAACCTGACGCAGGGATCCCATTCGTTCGTCGTCGAATATCAGGAACTGGTCGATCAGGCGACGATCCAGTTCTCATGGCTGCTGCTCACCGGCGCGATCGTGACGCCGGGGCAGCCGGGTGTGATCGGCACGCCGTTCTTTACGCCAGGACCCGCCCCGACGGCGACGCGCATCCCGCCGACGCCGCTGCCGGAAATTCCACCCGGCGCGCTGACGGGCACGGTCATCCGGGCGCAGGTGCTGCTCGTTCGCCAGCAGCCTTTCTTCGCGGCTCCGGTCATCGGGCGCGTGCTGCGCGGGCAGACGTATCAGGTGCTGGGGCGCGATCCCGATACGCGGTGGTTCCTGCTCCAGCTTTCCGGTTTCCAGGGCTGGGTCTGGGGTTACTATCTGTTCGTCAACGGTAATGAGTTCAACGCGCCGATTGTGAGCGGGTTCGTCACGCAGGGCGACCCGGCAGCGGGTTCGAGCGTAGTGATCCAGACGAACGCCGTCATGCGGCTGCGCGCCGAGCCGAACACCTTCTCCACGCAGATCGGCCGCATTCCGTGGGGCGATATCCTGCCCGTGATCGGCAGAAGCCCGGATGGCGGCTGGTATCAGGTGGTCTTCCGCGGCACGATCGGCTGGGTGGCTGTGCCGTATGTCACCATTGTGGAAGGGGATATCAACACCGTCCCCATCAGGTGATGAGGCGCTGAGGTCAGCTTCTAAAAGCCGCTTTCCCCACACGGAAAGCGGCTTTTTTATGTCCACTCGCCCGGATAGGCAAGGAAAGCATGAGAACCTTGCGATTGAATCAGGAGAGGGGATACGCTGCTCAATCCGCACACAGTCTTTTGAAGTGCTGTCCCCTCAACACAAGGTTACGATCGGGCAAAAAGTTCCAGGCGTATCCAACCCTCGTGTCTCTGCAAAGCTGTATCCTTGTGGCACAGGATGAGCTTTGCTGCGGACACCTGATCAGCCTTTGGTGGCCGCCAGAGACCCCTGATCCACGGTATCGGTCACCAGCGGCAGCCAGAAGCTGAAACAGCTTCCCTTGCCCGGCTCGCTCTCGACGCCGATGCGCCCTTCATGCAGCTCGATGATCTCCTGCGTGATGCTCAGGCCGAGACCTGTGCCGCGCACCTGGCTGACGACCCGGTAAAACGGCTGAAAGATGTGCTGCATATGCTCACGCGAAATGCCGATGCCGGTATCCTCAACTTCCACCAGGCTGTAGTGAACAGCGCCGCGCTCACCTTTGGCGGTGGTGACGCGGACGCTGACCGCGCCGCCGGATGGCGTGTAGTTGATGGCGTTGGTCAGCAGGTTCGTGACGGCCTGCCCGATCCGGTCCGGATCGATATAAACACGCACCGGTGTCCGCGGCAGCTTCAGAGTGAGTTTCAGTCCCTTGCGCTCGGCTTCCGGCTCCTGAATCAGGACGGTATCCCGAACCACATCGCACAGATCGGTCACATGGCGATTGATGTGGATAGTGCCACGCTCGAAGCGTGAAATATCGAGCAGATCGTCCACGAGCTTCTTCATACGCTCAGTGACATCCTCCATCACAGGCAGATGATCCGCCAGCTTTTCCGGCTGCTTGCGCAGCAGGTAGAGCCGCGTCTTGAGGTTGGTGATGGGGGTGCGCAGCTCATGCGAAGCGTGCGCGAAGAAGCGGGATTTCTGCCCTTGCAGCGCCTTCTCCTGGCTGATATCGCGCAGCACGATCACCGCGCCGATGATGTTCCCTTCCGTGTCTGTAATGCGTGAAGTGACCGTCGCCGCGTCATACTCGCTCCTATCCTTGCGGACAAGGCGCGCCTCGGCGCGGTGGATGCCATGCTCGATCAGCATGTTGTAGACCGTATCGCGGGCGCGCAGATATCCCGCTTCGTCCAGCCCGACGCTTTGGAGCAGGGCGATGCCGTTTTCCTGCCATTCCTCAAAGCTGTAGCCAGTGATATGGGTCATCGCCGGGTTGACATAAAAGATCTTTACCTGCGATTCGCCGGGGACCATGCCAGCATAGGCGACGCCCTCTGTCATCGCGTCGAGGATGGCGCGGAGCTGGCCGCGCTCGGTGATCAGCTCGTTGGTGCGTTCCTGAACCCGTTCCTCAAGCTGGGCGCTGTACTCGACCACCTGCCGGTACAGGCGCGCATTCCGCACTGCCAGCGCCGCCTGATCAGCCAGCGCATGCAGTTTTTCGGCATCGTCGGCGTCGTAATGGTTGGGCTTTTCGCTGTCGAGTGTCAGGAAGCCGATCACTTCGTTATCGATGCGGATGGGCGCGCCGACATGCGAACGTATCCACGCGGCGACCGGGACTCTCAGCCAGCCCGGATAGGCGTCCGTATCCGGGATGACGAGTGCGCCGCCGGTCTCGATCATCTGGCGCAGATTAGCAGTTTCGCTGACCTTCAGGCGTTCATTCATCATCGCTTCGGCATCGCGTCCCTCATAGCCGCGGAAACGCACGACGGAAGCGTAGCCTTCGTCATCGATCAGCATGATATTGGTGCAGTCGTTGGGAATAATGCGGTTGGCATAGTCGAGAATCTGATCGAGCAGCTCGTCCAGATCGAGCGTCGTGAGCAGCGTCGCCGAGGTGGCGCGCAGCGCCTCCACCAGCGTCCGCTGTTCACGCTCGGCGCTCTCAGCCTCACGACGCTTGGTCACATCCTGGATGATGCACAGCGTCAGCTCGCGATCCTGATAATCGATGGGGCCCATGTACAGCTTGACATCGCGGATTTCACCATTGGCGGTGCGGTGACGGAAGCTGAACAACGTCTGGAGTGGCTTGGTTGAACTCTCGCGCGTGGCGTCGAGATCGCTCAGGCTGAGCCTGCGCAGATCTTCGAGAGGATAGCCGTAGTATTCGCAGGCTGCCTGGTTGGCATGCACGATCGCGCCGCCGTGATCGATATCGACGATCAGCTTGATGGCGAGGTTGTCTTCAAAAACCTGCGTCCAGCGCCGGTCTGCCTTGTAGAGGTTCATGGCGGTGCGGTGTGTGTAGATGAGCTGCTCGATGCGGCGGCGCACCAGGTTAATCATCAGCGGGCGCTGGATCACGTCGATCACGCCGACTTGCAGCGCCTTCTCGATCGTGCGGTCACCTACAAACGGATCGGTCTGCTCCAGCAGGAACATCGTCGGCGGCACGATGCCCGCCTGCGCTGCCAGCTTGCGGCAGACATCGATCGGATCTTCGCCTTCCAGCCGCGAGTCGATGATGGCGAGATCGGGTTCATGCTGCTCGTGCAGGGTGTAGGTCGAAGCGGCGTTCAGAGCACGCACCACCTGATAGCCGTCATCGACGAGAATATCCGTTACCGCCTTGACCATTTCAGTCTCACCGCCGGCAAGCAGAACAAGGGGCGGTCTTGCCATAATCGGCGCGAAGGGGGTCGTCATCGCAGAAAGTCACTTACGTTGGATATGATCACTATTTATGATTATGGGGAATAAATGGGGTGTTCACAAGTAGGGGGAAAATTCATTCTTCTGGCTGAAGCCCCTGATTTCAGCGCCGCGCGGTCAGAGGAACCCGCTTGATTCAGGCGAAAAAAGCAAGTTTGGACTAGAATTAATCAGGACGACGTGTTAGAATATTTGTTCGTCACAGCAGCGTAAGGAGCAGGCGATGGCAGGCTGGAGTCAAACGATCATTGTCGGGAATGTGGGCAGAGATCCCGAAATGCGATACCTGCAATCCGGGGTAGGCGTGTGCAGCTTTTCAGTTGCCGTCAGCCGGCGCTGGACCGATAGAAACACCCAGGAACAGCGAGAGGAAACCACCTGGTATCGCGTTTCGGCGTGGCGTCAGCTTGCCGAGACGGCCAACCAGTTTGTGCGCAAGGGGATGCAGGTGATGGTCATTGGACAGGTCAAGGCGCGTGCCTACCTCGATAACAGCGGTCAGCCGGCAGCCTCGATCGAACTGACCGCCGACGATATTCGCTTCCTCGGCTCACGTGGGGACGGCGCAGGCGGCGATGACGGCGGCTATGGCGCTCCCCAGAGCGACATGGACAATATTCCGTTCTAAGGCACAGACCGCGCCGCAGATCCACAGCTCAGGCTGACAAGCTCTTTTCCCTCTCCGGAAAGGGCTTGTTTTTTCTGTCCCAGCCGCGCTGAAGTCCGGAAGATGCTCATCCTCATGGATCGCCGCAGATGTTGCTGTAACGGCGTCGTTTTCCGGTGTACATCAATACACCTTCGGGACGCTGATCATCTCATCTCGTATGACGACGAGATGTCCGGGATCAGCCGCGGATTTCAGCCGCGATTCCTTGCCCGCGCCCCGCCTAAAACTCGCATTGACAAACGAGGGCGCGCTCTTTTAGAATGAACGCTGCTGTACACGGGCAAAAAGCACGTTAAAAAAGGCTTGAAGCGCGGCAGCGCCAGACGGTATACTTAGACCGCAGATCGCGCTTCCGTAGCTCAATTGGCAGAGCAGCCGCCTTGTAAGCGGCAGGTTAAGGGTTCGAGACCCTTCGGAAGCTCTGTTTTTCCCCCGTGTGATACCGTGTTTGGTGATTGGGGTCGGTGTCCCGAGCGGCAAAGGGGGCGGACTGTAAATCCGCTGGCTGACGCCTTCGCAGGTTCGAGTCCTGCCCGGCCCACTGAAATCGTGTTTTCCCCCCGCCCTAGTAGCTCAGTGGTAGAGCGTTCCCTTGGTAAGGGAGAGGTCATGGGTTCAATCCCCATCTAGGGCTTTTTGTAATGTGGGAAACCAGCTTTTACATCCGGATACTCGTTGACAGGCAGTCGTCACTGCGTTTTGGCAAGGAAGTGCAAACATGGCGAAAAAGGGCAACCGCGTGCTGGTCAAGCTCCGCAGTACCGAGAGCGGCCACATGTACTACACACAGAAGAACCGCCGGAATGACACCGGTCGTCTGGAAATCAAGAAGTACGATCCGCTCGTGCGCAGGCACGTCGTGTATCGAGAGACGCGCTAAGTCCCTCACGGGCGTTTTGCTGACCGTTGACGCTGTTCTGCGGATAGCATACAATACGCCTCAGGAGTATGCAGCAACACCTGCAAACGCTCCCACGTAGGGGCATGGTGAAATGGTATCATAACTCTCTCCAAAAGAGTCGTTCAGGGTTCGAATCCTTGTGCCCCTGCCATTATGTGAGAAGACACCGTCCCTTGTGGCGGTGTTTTTTCTCTATGAAATGACACGTGTTTTGCCGAGGAGATCAGTGACATGCCGACCGAAAAAGCTACGACGGAAGAGAAAGAGGGTCGTCGCAGAGTGCGCGCGGTGAAAACCGTGGAAGCGTCTTCCGGGACGCCGAACGCCGGCGATGACGAGGCACAGCGCGGGCTGACCGCGGCCAAGGGACGCCCGACGCCCAGCCGTCGCCGCCTCGAAGAAGAAGAAGAAGACGAGGGCAACCTGCTTCAGCGCACCAGCGGCGGGCTGGCGGAGTATTTCCGCGGCGTTCGCACCGAAGTCGGCAAGGTGACATGGCCAACGCGCGAAGATGCGCGCCGCCTGACGATCATCGTGCTGATCACGCTGATCATCTCGTCGATCATTCTGGGGACGATCAGCCTCGCCTTCACAGAGCTGTTCCGGCTGGGGCTGGATAACCCGATCATCCTGATCGTCTTCATGGTGGTCGCGGTCGGGGCCGGGCTGATCTACTACCGGCTCCACAGCCGGCGCGCCCAGACCTACTAGCAAGTTACCACGCGAGGACGATGGCGATGGCGAAGAAAGACACGAAGAAGCAGAAAGACGAACTCGCAGCCGACATCGAGTTCGATCCGGAGCCGATCTATATCGATGACAAGCCGCGCGAGGAAATCGACGACGAGCCGAAAGTCAACCTCGATGGCGAGATCGAAGGGCGTATCAAAGCCTCCAATGAGCGCCTGTGGTACGTCGTCCACTGCTATTCGGGGCAGGAAAACAAGGTTCGCCATTCCGTCGAGCAGCGTATCGAAACCATGGGCATGCGCGACAAGATCTTCGACGTGATCGTTCCGACCGAGGAAGAAATTGAGGTCAAGGACGGCAAGCGTCGCAAGGTCGAGCGCCGTGTGTTCCCCGGCTATATCCTGGTCGAGATGAAGATGGACGAAGAGTCGTGGTTCGTCGTGCGCAATACGCCCGGCGTCACCGGCTTCGTCGGCATGGGCAACGATCCGACGCCGCTGCGCCCGGATGAAGTCAAGCAGATCATCGACCGCATGAGCGCCGACACGCCGCGCATCCGTGTGCGCTTCAATATCGGCGATAACGTGCGCATCATCGATGGCCCCTTCAACGACTTCATCGGCAAGGTCGCGGCGATCGATCTCGACAAATCCAAAGTGCGCGTGATGGTCAATTTCTTCGGGCGGGATACCCCCGTGGAACTCGACTTTCTCGAAGTCGAACCCGACAAGGGCGACAAAAAAGAAGCGGACAGAAAAGACAAGCGGGACAGCAAGAAGTAGGAATATCGACCGTAAAGGCAGAGGAACATGGCGAAGAAAGTCAAGGCAGTCGTCACCCTGCAAATCGCAGCAGGGAAAGCAAACCCAGCGCCCCCGATCGGTCCGGCGCTGGCGCAGCACGGCATCAACCTGATGGCGTTCTGCAAGGAATACAATGCGCGCACCGCCAACCGCGTTGGCGATGTCGTGCCCGCGGAGATCACCATCTTCACCGATGGTTCGTTCAAGTTTGATCTCAAAAGCCCGCCGACGGGGTTCCTGATCCTGCGCGCCGCCGGCATTCAGAAGGGGTCATCCCGCCCGAATGCGGAAAAGGTCGGCAAGATCACCCGCAAGCAGGTGCAGGAGATCGCCGAAGTCAAAATCAAGGACATGAACACGTCCAACATGGACTCGATCATGCGCCAGATCGAAGGCACAGCCCGCAACATGGGCGTGGAAGTCGTAGACTAGTTTTCACCCGATTGAGCGTGGGAGGGCGCGCAGGCGCTCGCTGAACCACAGGAGAAGATATCTCAATGGCACAACACGGAAAGCGTTATCTGGAAGCGGCGAAAACTTTCGACCGCGACAAGAACTACCCCCTCAACGAAGCGGTCAGCCTCGTCAAGAAGATGGCGACCGCCAAGTTCGACGAAACGGTTGAAATGCATGTGCGTCTCGGCATTGACCCCCGCCAGAGCGATGAGCAGGTGCGCAGCACCGTCATGCTTCCGCATGGGCTGGGCAAGACCGTCCGCGTGCTGGTCTTCGCTGAGGGCGACGATGCCCGCGCAGCCGAAGCCGCCGGGGCAGACATCATCGCCGATGACGAAGTCATCAACCGCATCATGAAGGAAAATTTCCTGGACTTTGAAGCCACCCTCGCCGTGCCGAGCATGATGCCGAAGGTCGGTCGCCTGGGTCGTATCCTCGGTACGCGCGGACTGATGCCGAACCCGAAAGCCGGCACGGTCGTGCAGCCGGAAGATCTGGCGCGCGCCGTCACCGAGCTGAAAGCCGGTCGCGTTGAATTCCGCAATGACAAGACGGGCAACCTGCACATTCCCGTAGGCAAAGCCAGCTTTGATGAGCAGCAGCTTCTGGAGAATGCGCAGGCGATCATCGAAGCCGTGCAGCGCAACAAGCCGTCGGCGGTCAAGGGCGTTTTCATCAAGCGCGTCGTCCTGACCTCGACGATGGCTCCCGGCGTCCGCATTGACCTGTCGGCGTCTGCGCCCGCCACTGGCGCTGCTGACTAAGGCTCGCCCCGTCTCACCTGCTTGTCTCCCTGTCCACCTGAACGCGAACCGCCTGCGAACCCTGTCCCTCGCAGGCGGTTTTTGTATCCCTGCGCGCCGCAGGCAAACCTACCCAGATGGCGGCGCGTGGTTTACGATAGGCACATCTTTTCAGACCCAGCACCGGAGTTGATGATCGATGTCTGAGACACAGCAGCCCACGAACAGCGATCCGCGCTTTGAGCCGAACCGCTTCGCCGCCGTCCGCGCATTCGTGATCTATGTGATCGCGGGGGCGCTGCTTGGCGTGCTGTGCGGCGTGATCGGGCGCAGCATCGGCGGTGATATCGGCACGGTAGTACGGGTAGCTGGCGTTGTGCTGCTGGCTCCTGTGGTGTTCTTCCTCCTCACCTCCATCCTGATCGGTCTGAATATCCGGCTGGGGTGGTCTCCACTTCAGCGGCAGCCGCTGGCGATCTATTTCCTGTCGGTTGCCGTGCCGGCGGTGCTGGCTGCGATCAATGTGTAAGGCATGATCTGCCCCCGCAGAAAGACCCTTTACAAAAATTCACAAATATTTCATATCATTATTGGCTGTCATGTAGTGGCTCTGTTAAGAATGCCAGTATAATGGCTTCAGGGAGAGTTATTTCAATTGAAATTGTCAAGTGATGATGAGCTTACAGGGGTCTTCTCTCGGAAGCATCTATCAGCAGGTATTTCGCCGTTCTGCGACGGCGACCGCCCTGCTGGATGATGCCGGCATGATTCGGGACTGTAACCCTGCTTTCATCCGCCTTTTCCCCGCTTTCCCACAGTCTTTCGTCTCACAGTCTTTCTCCTCACTGCTGCCTGCTGAAGATCAGGCGATTTTTGAGCGCGCGCTTGCTGAACGACAGGATCAGTCTCTCGATCTGCGCGTGTCTGGTTTGCCCATCTCGGCAGATATGGCTTTCGACCCGGATGCCAATCTCACGCTGATCTTCCTGCATCCGCGCGCCCTCTCCATCGATGAACAGATGGCGCAGGTGCTGCAAGCCCTGTTCATGAACAGCGACGACGTGATCGTGATCACCGACGACGATGCCCGCTACATCGCCGTCAACGATGCCGCCTGCCAGACGCTGGAAATACCGCGTGAACGCCTGCTGACGATGAACGTCGCCGAAGTCATGGGCATGCGCCGGGATGAACCCCGCTTTGCCCGCATCTGGTCTCGCTTTCTGGAACGCGGCGCAGAGCGGGCAGAACTGACTTACCGTCGTCCCGTGAGTGGCGACGAGATCACGCTCGAACTGACCTCAAAAGCCCACTTCTACCCTCACCGCCATCTCTCGGTGATGCGTGATATCACCGCCCGCAAGCGTATCGAGGCTGAACTGGCGCGCTCGGAAGAGCGCTACCGGATGATGTTTCTCGCCAACCCTCACCCGATGTGGGTGTTCGATGTCGAGACGCTGGAATTTCTCGATGTCAATGATGCGGCGGTGCAGCATTACGGCTACAGCCGCGAAGAATTTCTTTCGATGAAGATCCTCGATATCCGGCTGGAAGAAGACCGCGAGATCGTCCGCAAAATCATTCAAAATCAAAGTGATGAGTTCGCGATGCGTGGGATCTGGCGGCATATTCGCAAGGATGGCAGCCTGATCACAGTGCTGGGCGCATCCCATGCCCTGCGCTACGAAGGCCGCCGTGCCCGCCTCGCCCTTCTGATCGATATCACCGAGCAGCGCCGTCTGGAGATCGAGCGTCAGCGGCTCGTCGAGCAGCTTCAGAAGCTGGCGAAGGTGTCGATACAGGTCAATATCGATCAGCCGATTGAAACCACCCTGCAAATGCTCACCGAGGCGGCGCGCGATCTGCTCGGCGCACATCAGGCAGTATGCAGTCTGACAACCAATCAGCGCTGGTCACAGGCGATCACGGCAGTCTCGATGTCGGAGAAATACGCACGCTGGGCAGAGTATGACGCGGATCCGGACGGCACAGGCATCTACCGGCTGGTTTGCGAGACCAACCGCCCGATGCGGCTGACGCAGGCGGAACTTGAGGCGCATCCCGCCTGGCGCGGCTTCGGAGAACATGCCCAGAATCATCCGCCTATGCGCGGCTGGCTGGCCGTGCCGCTCGTCAACCGGCGAGGCGAAAATATCGGTGTGATGCAGCTTTCTGATCGCTATGAGGGCGATTTCACCGCCGATGACGAAAATGTCCTGATCCAGTTGGCGCAGCTTGCGTCCGCCTCGGTTGATAATGCACGACTGTTTGCCGAAACGCAGAAGTATGCGGAGGAACTCGAAGCTCGCGTGCAGGAACGTACAAGCGAACTGACCGCTGCCAATCTCCGGCTGATGGAACTGGACAAGCTCAAGTCGAAGTTCATCTCGGATGTCTCTCACGAACTGCGCAACCCGATCGCCCAGATCAGCCTCAAGATTGAACTCATCAAGCGCGGAGGTCCCCAAAGCCTCGAACGGCACATGCCAGAGCTTGAACAGAAGATGAACGACCTGCTCACGCTCACATCGCAGGTGCTGGATATCTCACGGCTGGAAGTTGCGCGCGAACGGACGACCTTCGACGAAGTAGACCTCAACAGCGTCGTCCGTGAAGTCGTGCATTCCTACAGCGCCGACGCGGTGAACCAGGGTTTATCGCTGAATGTTGCGCTTGATCCCGGCCTGCCGATGATCTGGGCGGCGCGTCCGCAGGTCATTCAGGTCATCACCAATCTGGTGAACAATGCCATCAAATACACACCGAAAGGCTTTGTGCGCGTCTTCACGCAGTATGATCGCGATCGCGGGATGGCAGTGCTGATCGTGCAGGACAGCGGCATTGGCGTTGACCCGGATGATCTGGAGCATCTGTTTGACCGCTTTCATCGCGGCAGGCAGGCGCTGGAACGCGGCATCCCCGGCACTGGGCTGGGGCTGCCGATCGTGCAGGAGATCGCCCAGATTCACGGCGGACATGTTGAGGTTGAGAGCACGGTCGGCGTCGGCACGACGTTCCGGGTCTATTTCAGGACTGCCGGGCAGCAGCCGTTCAGTGAGGCAACTTAGAGAGCTTCTTCCGCCCACAGCCAGCAAAAAAAACCCCCGTTCACTGTGGAACGGGGGTTTGTAGTCTTGATAGTCAGGCGGATTTTGCCGCTTCAGGACTAGGATTCAGTGGGGGGCAGATGCCCGCGCCGCCATTCGTAGACGAAGAGGACGAGGAACACGAGACCGAGCGCCATCACACCCACACCCGCTACCCGGACGCCTGTGGCCACATTGTCCCAGCCATAAGCGGAGAGCAGGGTTCCACGGAGCGTGCTGCCGGTCAGCATGGTCTGGCGCAGATTGGTCACTGCCGTCAGCTCAGCCTGTGCCGCAGCCAGCGCTTCCTCATCACCTGCCTCGGTAGCCGCCGCCACTTCTGCTCTCAACTGCCGCTGAATGCCGCCGAGTGTAGCGTAAACAGCGCCCGGATAGCCCGCTGACTCGGCTGATTCCCGCATGTGCAGCCCGATGTACTCCGAGTAAATCCTTGCCTGATCGCCCGTGGTGACCGGAAGCCCGGCATTCTCGACAATTCCGGGGATAGCGCGTTCCGCTTCAGAAAGCCCATCTGCTGGCGAGAATGTGATCTGCTGAGCGATCAGCTCATTACGGACGTTATCCTGAACGAACCCACCCAGCCAGAGCAGGATTCCACCCAGGATCAGGGCGGCAACCAGGAGGGTGAACCAAAGCAGAAGCACTCTGGCCCACATGGCGGCTGAAAGACGGTGACTTAGGTACTTCATGGTATTCTTCCTCCCCTTGGGGTAGCGTAGACTGTATGAATGGTCTTGATACTCCTCATTGTATGCTTCTGCGGATTGTATTCAACTTACTAAGATCATGGTTTGTTGATGATATAAGATACGTGTAATGCCATCAGCCTTTCCGTGCGCATACTTAAGGTATGCATCCGGCGAATGCGGATGCTCCTGCGCATGACAGCAAAAAACCCCCATCCAGCAAGTGGACGGGGGTTTGTGTTTCAGGCTTAAACCGACTTCGCCGGTTTAGTACTCCGGCATCTGCGGGGCCGCAGGAGCCTTGTCCTTCTCAGGCACGTCGGTGATCAGCACTTCCGTCGTCAGGATCATCGCCGCGATCGACGCCGCGTTTTCCACCGCGCCGCGCGTGACCTTTGCCGGGTCGGGGATACCTGCCGCGATCATATCGACATATTCGTTGGTCAGGACGTTGTAGCCGATCTTGTGATTCTTCTTCGACTTCTGAAGGCGGCGGACTTCCTGGATGACGACCGCGCCATCGAGACCGGCGTTCGCGGCGATCTTGCGCATCGGCGCTTCGAGCGCGCTGCGGACGATCTTGACGCCCGTGTTCTCATCTTCCGTCGCATACTTCAGGCCATCGAGCGCGGCAACCGCGTTCACCAGCGCCACACCGCCGCCGGGGACGATGCCTTCTTCCACCGCCGCACGGGTCGCGCTCAGGGCGTCTTCCACGCGGTGCTTCTTTTCCTTCAGCTCGGTCTCCGTCGCCGCGCCAACGCGGATGACGGCAACGCCGCCGCTCAGCTTGGCGAGACGTTCCTGGAGCTTCTCACGATCATAGTCGCTGGTGCTGAGTTCGATTTCCTTGCGGATTTCCTCGATGCGACCCTTGATCGCTGACTCTTCGCCAGAGCCATCGACGATCACCGTCGTGTCCTTGGTGCTGACGACCTTGCCGGCGCGGCCCAGGTCCTGGAGCGTGACGGTATCGAGTTTGCGGCCAGTCTCTTCGCTGATGACCGTGCCGCCCGTCAGGATGGCAATGTCACGCAGCATCGCCTTGCGGCGATCGCCGAAGCCGGGAGCCTTGACGCCGAGCACGTTGAGCATACCGCGCAGCTTGTTCAGCACCAGCGTCGCCAGCGCTTCACCGTCGATGTCTTCCGCGATGATCACGATATCGCGCTTGCCGATCTGAACCAGCTTCTCCAGCAGGGGGATGATATCCTGCGCAGCGCTGATCTTCTTCTCGTAGATCAGGATATACGGCTCTTCGATGATCGCTTCCATCGTGTCGGGGCTGCTGATGAAGTACGGGCTGATGTAGCCGCGATCAAACTGCATACCCTCGACGTATTCAGTCTCGAATTCCAGACCCTTGCTCTCTTCAACCGTGACGACGCCGTCCTTGCCGACCTTGTCCATCACGTCCGCGATCAGGTTGCCGATTTCGCTGTCCTGGGCGCTCACGCTGGCGACCTGGGCGATCTCATCGCGGGTGCTGATGCTGACCGCCTGTGCCTTGATGTTCTTTGCAACCACTTCCGCCGCGCCCATGATGCCGCGCTTGAGCTGCATCGGGTTTGCGCCAGCAGCGACGTTCTTCAGACCTTCGTTGACGATCGCCTGCGCCAGAACGGTAGCGGTCGTCGTGCCGTCACCGGCAATATCATTGGTCTTGGTAGCGGCTTCCTTGAGGAGCTGCGCACCCATATTCTCATACGGATCGTCGAGTTCGATCTCCTTGGCGACGGTCACACCGTCGTGGGTCACCGTCGGCGCGCCGAACTTCTTGTCCAGCGCCACGTTGCGGCCCTTGGGGCCCAGCGTCGTCGCGACGGCTTCGGCAACCTTATCGACACCGCGCTGCAAACCGCGGCGGGCTTCCTCACGGAAAATCAGTTGTTTCGCCATGTTGTTAATCTCCTACCGTTGGTTGTGTGTCTCGTCAGTTGATGTACGGATGGATCGCAGTTCAGCAGTCAAAAAAAATATCCCCGCTGTCGCTCGAAAGGGCTGGCAGTTCGCCTTTAACCTTCGATCACACCGAGGATATCGCTCTCCTTCATGATGAGGAGCTTCTTGCCATCGAGCTTGATTTCCGTGCCGGCATACTTGGCGAACAGCACACGGTCGCCAACCTTGACATCCATGGCGATGCGATCACCATCTTCATCCTGGCGGCCGGGCCCAACAGCCAGAACGTTGCCCTGCTGCGGTTTCTCTTTGGCGGTCTCCGGAAGAACCAGCATACCACCCGCAATCGTCTCTTCCTGTTCAACGGGTTCCACAATCACGCGATCACCCAGGGGGCGAATATTGATGCTCATTCTGCATCCTCCATAAAAGTAGAGATGAATGGTGTGAACTCAGTAAAGCGAGTTTGTCCCGTTACAGACAAATACGTTAGCAGTGTCACGATGTGAGTGCTAACGTCGATAGCATCATCATAGCAACTGCTGCTGTGCACGTCAAGAGATATACTGATTTCTAGCAAACTTCTTATGCGAGTGCTAACAGAGGTTTAATCGGGAGAAAATCGCCGGGCGGCATCTCTCGCCCCCCACACGATCTTGCTGTCGAGGATGCGCACTATCATATCACTCCGCACCGTGATCTGACAAGACAAACGCGGATAGCCAAAGCGTCCTGCCAGCATATCATGCCAGTGCAGCGGCGCGGGTTCGCCCTCGTCGATATGGACGCCGCAGGTGGCGCACAACCCGCGCCCGCCGCAGTTCAGCCGCCGGGTCAGGGGTGCATACGGCGAGATGCCATGATCAAGCAGGGCTTGCCGCAGGTTGGCTCCATCCTCAACCCTGAGCGTGTGGCGTTTCCCCTTTGTCCACACGGTCAGGCTATGCATCTGCCGTCCAGTCATCGCAGCGCATCCTGTATTCAGCACACATGCCGACAGGCTACGCCGCGCTGCTGAGACAGGGATGAGCGTTTATTCAGTAAATGGCACGTCGCCGAGGCGCGCGAGGATCGCTTCGGTCAGCGAGACGATCTCGGCGCGCACAGTGTCGATCACGGCATCCCGTGGGATGACGCGGGCTTCTCCGCCTGCGCGCAGTTTCAGTTCAACCCCGCCATTTTCGAGCGTGCGCGGGCTGATCGTCAGGCGGATGGGCATGCCGATCAGGTCTGCATCCTTGAACTTCGTGCCAGCGCGTTCATCCCGGTCATCAAAGAGCGTGTCGATGTTCGCCTTCCTGAGGTCAGCATAGAGCGCTTCCGCTTCGCTTTCCGCGCCGGGCAGCCCGACCAGATGTACCGGATAGGGGGCGATCGTGATCGGCAGGATCAGTCCGTTCTCGTCATGGCTGCACTCGGCGACACACGCCAGCAGCCGCCCGACACCAATCCCGTATGACCCCATGATGACCGGCTTTTCCGTGCCATCCTGATCGAGAAAATTTGCGCCCAGCGCTGCTGTGTAGCGTGTGCCGAGCTTGAAGATGTTGCCGACTTCGACGCCGCGCACCGTCTCCAGCGGCGAGCCGCAGTTCGGGCAGGCATCACCGGGCTGAGCCGCAGCCAGATCGGCGACGATCTGCGCGCTGAAATCACGGTCATAGTTGGTGTTCAGCAGGTGATAGCCCGCTTCGTTGGCCCCGGCGACGAGATTCGGCGAGCTGACGACCGCCTCATCGACGGCGATCAGCGCGCCGTCCCGAATGCCGATCGGCGAGGCATAGCCGGGAACCGCGCCGACCGCGATGATTTCGTCCTCGCGGGCAGGGCGCAGCGCCTTTGCCTTCAGGGCATTCTGAAGTTTGGTGTCGTTGAGTTCCATGTCGCCCCGCACCACGGCAAACACGAACCGCTCGACATCGTGATCGCCTTCGGTGATTGTGGCGACATAGAAGACAGCTTTTGCCGTCTTTGCGGGCGGAATGTTCAGCAGCGCGGCAAGCGAGGCGATCGTTTTGGTGTCCGGCGTGGCGACGCGCTCCAGCGGCAGGGGTGGCTCGGCGGGCAGATCCGGCTTGCGGAAGCGCGCCACTTCGCGGTTGGCGGCATACCCGCACGCGGCGCAGGTGAAAAGCGTATCCTCGCCATGCGGAGTCAGGTACATGAACTCATGCGCCATCCGCCCGCCCATCATGCCGACATCCGAGCGCACAGCGATCACATCCAGCCCGCAGCGGCGGAAGATATTGAAATACGCCTGATAATGCTGGCGGTAGTGGCGATCCAGTCCTTCCTCATCGCGGTCGAGGCTGTAGCTGTCCTTCATCGTGAATTCGCGTGTGCGGATCAGCCCGGCACGCGGCCGCGCTTCATCGCGCCACTTGGTCTGGATCTGGTAGACGAGGGCGGGAAGCTGGCGATAGCTCTGGATATTCTTGCGCACGAGGTCAGCCACAACTTCCTCATGCGTCATCCCCAGTACGAGATCACGTCCGGCGCGATCCTGAAGACGGGTGAGCGAGGCATCTACCTGGTAATAGCGTCCGGTTTCCTTCCACAGCTCCCCCGGATGCACAACCGGCATGGTAATTTCCTGCCCGCCGATCGCGTCGATCTCGCTGCGGATGATATCGCTGATCTTCTGCATGGCCCGGTGAGCCAGCGGCAGGTAGCTGAACATGCCCGCTCCAAGCTGGCGGATATAGCCGGCGCGCAGCAGCAGTTGATGGCTTGGGATTTCGGCTTCGGCGGGCGCGGCGCGCAGTGTGCCGCCGAACAGTTTTGAAAGACGCATGATCAAACTCCAGATGAGGCGGGAATGCGGTCATTTTACCCGATCATGGGGTGGATGCAGCAGAGACGGATACCACAGCGCGAATCCGGTACACAAACGCCGCGCAGGCGCATAGAGTATCATCAGGCTGTATCAAGGCAGCGGCATACGGATGGAAGGAATTACACATGGAGAACAAACCACCCGCCATCGCCACGATTGACGACTATATCGCAGCTTTCCCCACTGAGGTGCAGAAGCGGCTGCGCGAAATCCGCGAGACGATCCGCGCCGCTGCGCCGGGCGCTGCCGAGAAGATCAGCTATGCCATGCCCACTTACGAACTGGATGGCAACCTGGTCTATTTCGGCGCGGCGAAACAGCATATCGGCTTTTATCCACGCTCTACCGCCTACGAAGCCGCCATCCCGGAGGCGATCCCCTATCGAACATCAAAGGGCGCGCTTCAGTTTCCGTTTGACCAGCCCATCCCGCATGATCTGATCCGACGCATTGTTGAGTTCCGCGTGGCGGAGAACCAGCGCAAAGCGGCCGAGAAAAAGGCAAAGAAGAAAAAGAAAGCCTGATGTCCGGCTTATCTTATTCGCTCGGACGGATCAGCGAGAGCAGGTGCGCCAGACGCTTGAGGTCGTTGGAGAGCATCATCGCCAGGTGTTTGCCACAGCGCACCAGAAACGGATAGCGCTCGTCTTCAGGATACGCCCACATCGCATAACGCAGCGCCGCCGCCATCAGCTCGTCGGAAGGCACTTCCTTGGCATTGAGCACCAGCCGGAAGAAATCGCACTTGCCGGTGAACATGCGCACCTCATCCGTATCGCACAGCACAACTTCCGAAAGGCTGAGCGGTGGGCGCGGCGGCATACTCTGGAAGATGTCTCCGCGCGCGGTGTAGCCGACGTTGATCACGCCGATCTCGACCGGGATCATCCGGTTTTCGCGCTGATCGATCAGGGCGGCATTATCGAGCGCGTTTGACATCACCAGTTCGCGCGCCAGCGGATCATCATCGATACGGATGGCGTAGATCAGCCCGATGGCGAAGGCGCTGCGATCATCAGTGATCGGCACGCGGACGAACGCGCCGAAGTTATGCCGCTCGTCGATCCGGCTGCTGCGCGTGCCACAGTCAAAACCGGTCGTGCTGGCGCGCAGCACTCTCCCGACGATCTGCTGTTCCTGCGATTCGATCATCATCGTCTCTGAAGCCTCGCCCTATTTCCGAAGACGGTGCTGGCGGCGGTCTGCCCGCGCCAGTCCCTTGGTTTGCAGCTTGTTCGAGCTTTCCGGCGCGATCGCGTGGCGGCGCATCTCGATCCGGATCATCTCATCCACCTGTGCCTTCTCAACACTGCTGATATACGCCAGTTCGTCGGCGCGGGTCAGCGCGTAAGGATAGCGCTTGCGCCCCTGGATACCACACTGCGCCATGATCAGCGCGTGCGCGGCGTCCACCGCGGCGGCGTCCTGCGCCACCCACATCGGCAGCTCAACACGGACGATGATCGGGCGCGGCGCGTTGGTTTCGGCGACATTGATGTAGAAAAAGCCGATCTCAAAATTAGAGCCGCGCTGATCCTTGTAATCCTTGTTCTGCGGCGAGTTCTGCGTGAAGATCGCCGAGCGCCAGCCCGGCTCCAGAAACGCGCCAAACAGCATCGTATCGAGCAAGCCTTCCAGCTCGCCGTTGGTCTTCAGGTTGGCATCGGTCACTGCCTGATCGGGCAGGGACAGCAGGTGCAGCAGGCTGATCACGTTGGTGCTGCGCGAACGTTCCGAGAAACCGAGCAGCACCGCGCCGCCATCGTGCAGCTTCTGGAGCGCGTTCAGATAGTCGTGCTCGATCTGCCCCGCGCCGGCGACTTCGTTTGCGCCAAAAAACTTCAGCAGACCGCCGTCATGAAAGGCGATCAGCGGGCGCGCCTCAGTGCGCAGTTCCCACACCATATCCGCCAGCAGCGCCATCTCCTGCACCGAGCGGCGCGCATTCACCGTCTGATTGGTGATGGCGCGCCCATCCTTGTCAAAGAGGGCGGTTTCGTTATACACCAGATTAGGGAAGGTTGCCTGATACGGCACGCGGGGCTGCCCGTGAAAGTAGGCGAAAGCGCCGAGATTGATCAAATAGTAGACCGCGGGCGCATGCTGATCCGGGTAGATCTGCGAGCCGTCCGCGGCAATGATCGTCGCCTGCTGCGGCGCGGCAGGCGTCTCGCCGATACCGCAGATGATCTCACTGATGGGGTCAGGCGCGGGCGCAGCGCCGCGGTAGCCGCTG
>SZPD01000422.1 GCA_030263515.1 Anaerolineae bacterium CFX9
CGGGACTGCTATGATTTCCCGGTCTCGGCTCCATCGTCTAGAGGCCCAGGACGTGGCCCTTTCAAGGCCAAAACACGGGTTCGAATCCCGTTGGAGCTAACAATCGCTTCATCACTTGAAACTGTGGTGAAGCGATTTTTGTTTTCCCTGCCTGCGCCGTCTGGCATCCGTAGTTTTCTCGTAGTGTGAGCGCAGGAAATTTCTCATCTTTAGTTGTCGTTTAACTGCCCGCGCAAAAAATCAATTCATGCTAGACTGCCTGCCGACGCTGAAGTTTCTTGGAGGTCAAGGCATGTTCTTCAGGCACGTCCACGCTCGTATCTTCATCTTCATTCTGTCCGTGATTGCCTTTCTGGCTGTCTCCGGCGTTGCTTATGCCCAGGCGCTGATCGTGATCATTACACCGCCAAGCGGGCCGCCAGGGACTATTTTTACTATCTCGACTTCAGGAGGTGGTTTTGAGGGATACCCGGTTGAGTGTACGGTCAACGGGGTAAGCGTGGGGACATTCGATTATTACGGAGTGTACTACAATTATCAGGTTCCGCTGGGCGCTGCGCCTGGTGCTGTATATACCATCTACTGCTTCCAGCCATCCGTGCCCGATAGTGGCCCGCTGGCGGGGACGGCATATTTCACCGTCACAGCAGCGGATTCGGACGGCGATGGCATTCCGGATGGACAGGACTCATGCCCGTTCGATTTTGCACAGACGCCGAATGGCTGCCCGGACAGCGACGGCGACGGCATTTCGGACGGACAGGATTCGTGTCCGTTCGAGTTTGGACAGACGCCGAATGGCTGCCCGGACAGTGACGGGGACGGCATCCCGAACGGACAGGATTCGTGTCCGTTCGAGTTTGCCCAGACTGCCAACGGCTGCCCACCGCCGACGGTGACGCCGCTCCCGTCTTCTACACCATTACCCACGGCGACGATCCCTGTGGCGACACAGCCCCCCCCGCCGCCGACCGCCATTCCGGTCACGCCAACGGTCAGCAGTTTTGTCCGTCCGGCAGCGGTCGATTTTTCCCAGTTTGCCGACTGCATTGATCTCCGTCAGCAGGCAGTGGGGATCAGCATCACAGAAATGATCCGCATCAGCGTCACGGATAATCCGTGCGCGTCGCTGACCGACGCGCTGCGCCGGCAGCGGTTCGGCAGTGTCAATCTGCCCTCGCCGCTCAGCCAGCCGCGCAGTGCCGAGCTGCGCTGCTCGACCGACCCACGTTCGGTTCCCAGCGCTGATTTTATGTGGCTGGACAGCAATTATGCCCGTTTCGGCAGCCAGATTCGCCTGAACTGGGCGGGGGTGAGCGACGCCGAATTGTGCGCCGCCCAGGCAGGGGATCCATTCCGTTTGGCCGCCACGCGGGGCATCCTCGCGCCGCTGGATCGCGCCGAATACTACACGGGCGTGTGCTACGGCATTCTGACCGGGGCGCAGATGCGTGAAGCGATGGCGCGGCTGCGCGCTGGCGCTGATCGTGAGGTCGCGACGCTGATGATCAGTTCGCTGAGTTCCAGCTCGCGTCTTGTCGGGCGCTCGGTATGGTGCTGGTATCTGCAGCGGCGTATCCTGAATATCTCGCAGGCAGATATCGATCAGCAGAACACGCTGCTCAATCGTCTGGTAGAGTGCCGGGTGATCCAGAACGCCGAAATTGATATCTGGCGCGCCCGCATCAATGAAGGGCAGGCGGGTTTTACATGGAATGATCTGGCTGCCTACTTCGGCTACCTGGGCAGCCGGTGCATGTCCAATATCGATTTCATGATGTTCATCGCCAATCGAGGGGTATTCCTCAATGCCCAGACCGTCATCCAGCTTCCGGTCGCCACTGTCGCGCCAGTTCAGCAGCTCTTTGAATTTGGATCTGCGCCCGGCATCATCGAACTTCTGGGGCCGCTTCAGACGAGGACCCAGACGACCGAGATCGCTCGCTGTCCGACCGATACACGCACGCTGCCGACACCGGAAATGCAGACCCTGCTCGGTCTCATCAACCGGCTGACGAACGGGCTGTTTGATCCCAGCCGACCTGCCAGCGGGGCCCCCGGTCTGCTTCCCGATGATGGCGCAACGTCTCTGGCATTGTTCCTCAGCACACTCAATGAGAGCGGGATCTGCGCGATCATGCGCGGCGATCCGTTTGCGCTGGTCAGCAGCATGAGCGCGCCCACGAACGAGCTGCGCTACAGACTGTGGACGACCACCTGCCTCGGCGGATCTTACCCGGATGCCAATTACGCGGACTCGGTCATGCAGCTCCGTGTGATGAACGATCCGCGCACTGCCGGCGTGATCAGCGCTGTCGATGCTGCGTCCACATCCGCAGAGAAGACCAGTCTCTGGTGCGCGCATGTCAACGCGCTGATGGGCGACATTCCGCCGCTGCCGATCTCCGCAGAGCAGCAGGCATCGCTCGATTATCTGGGCAACTGCCTGAACCTCACGCGCCTGCAAATTGCGATCCTCTATGAAGTGCTCATGGGCAGTTCAAATGCAGCCGGCCTGCCAATACCCGGCGCTCTGCTCAATGTGGGCATCACATTCGAGGATTTCATCTCGATCATCGATGTCTGGCGCGCGGCAAACCCCAGCCGCTGCCCCACGCAGGACGATCTGATCGCCCAGATCGAGCAGCTTGCCAACAACCGCCTCGTCACCGAGATCAGCGCGACTGCTGCGGTGCTGCAGAACAACATCGCGATCGGCATCGTCCATGAGGTGATCTGCGATCGGCAGAGCGTGACCTACCTTGCGTTGGGGCGCACCCCGCAGGGCTGCATCGCGCGCGGCGGCGGCACTTATCTTGAAGCCAATACCCGCCGCGACTCCTTTGAAGCGGGCATCCCCGGCGTGGAAGTGACCATCTATCGCGGCGTGTGCAGCTATCCCGGCAGTAATGTTCTGGTGGGGACCACCACCACCAACGCAGACGGCTATTTTGAGCTGGGTGGGTTGCAGGCAGTCCCGCACTGTCTGTCGATCGATCTCGATTCCGGCCCCAACCCAACTGCGCTCGGTGAAGGCATGTGGTGGACGCCTATGGGGGTCGGCGGAACTCATTTCTGGTTCACGTTCACTCCAACATCCACAGCCCCCGGCAGCATCGCTGTGATCCCGTCTTTTGGCTGGTGGCCCGCCAGTCAGAGTGGTGTCACGACGCGGATGGGCAGCGGCGAGGAGATGCTCTATGCTGCCGACACGATCATCGCCACCTACGATCCGGGGCTGTGGCC
>SZPD01000012.1 GCA_030263515.1 Anaerolineae bacterium CFX9
TCATAGCCGATCGGGCTTTTGACCAGTGTGACGCGCAGAATCTTCTGAACCTGCTTTTCCTTCGCTGCTTTCTTTGCCATGATTTACTGCTCCGTGCGCTTGCGCTCGAAGAACGGGCGCACTTCATCAACGGGTTTGCCGCGCATCGAAGCGCGTTCTTCCGACGAGCGCAGGCTGCTCAGGGCTTCCAGCGTCGCCATGGCGACGTTGAGCAGGTTCGAGCTGCCCTGGCTCTTGGTCAGAATGTCACGGATGCCCGCCGCTTCCACCACTGCGCGCACACCACCACCCGCGATGACGCCCGTACCGGGGGAAGCGGGCTTGAGCAGCACCTTGGCGCCGCCATATTCCGCCGTCACCGAATATGGAATGGTCGAGCCGCTCATGGCGACCCGGTGCATCTGGCGGCGTGCGCGATCCGTGCCCTTGCGGATGCTGTCCGGCACGGCGCGCGCCTTGCCAACGCCAATTCCGATCCGGCCCTTGCCATCACCGACGACAACCACCGTGCGGAAAGCAAAGCGGCGGCCGCCCTTGATCACCTTGGCGACGCGCGTGATATCGATCACACGCTCATCAAGTTCTTCACGCTCCTCGCGTTCACGCTCGCGCTCGCGGTTTTCGCGCTCCCGATTGTCACGCTGATCGCGCGCCTTACGTTCGCGGGGTTGCTTTGTATCTGCCATTCGTATTCCTCGCTAGAAATCCAGACCGCCCTCGCGAGCGCCTTCAGCAAGCGCCGCCACACGACCATGATACCGGTAGCCACCGCGGTCAAAGACAACCTTGCTGATGCCGGCGTCTTTGGCGCGCTTCGCCACGACCTGACCGACGATCTTCGCCGCTTCGGTTTTGCTCTTGCCCTCAAGCTGAGCCTTCACCTCGCCATCGATCGTCGAGGCAGAGACCAGCGTATTGCCGGCGCTGTCATCGATCACCTGGGCATAGATGTTGGTCAGGCTGCGGAAAACATTGAGGCGTGGACGTTCCGCCGTGCCTTCGACACGGCCACGAATGCGCGTCTTGCGACGAGCGTGACGTGCCTGCTTTTCAATAAGCTGCTTCGACATGTTCCATCCTCACCGTTACTTGCTCTTGCCCGCTTTACCCGCCTTGCGACGGATAACTTCATCGCTGTAGCGGACGCCCTTGCCGAGATACGGTTCAGGCGGTCGAAGCTTGCGGATTTCCGAAGCCACCTGCCCAACCACCTGCTTGTCGATCCCGCGGATACGAATGTTGCTCGTCGTCGGGTTCAGACGCTCGACCTCGAAGCTGATGTTTTCCGGCGGTTCGACGACGATCTCGTGCGAATAGCCGAGCTTCATCACCAGGTTCTTGCCCTTGACCTCGCCGCTGTAGCCGACGCCTTCAACCGTTAGCTGGCGCATGAACCCGTCTGAAACGCCGGTGACCATGTTCGCCAGCAGGGCGCGCGTCAGCCCGTGGAGCGCGCGGTGATTGCGCTCGTCCGACGGACGCTCGACGGTCACGACGTTATCCTCAACCTTGATGACCATATCCGGGTGAAAGTTGAACGACAGTTCGCCTTTCGGTCCCTTGACGGTCACATGCTGTCCATCGACCGCTACCGATACCTTCGCGGGCAGCGGGATGGGCTTCTTGCCAATGCGTGACATCGCCTGCCCTCCGATTACCAGACGTAGCAGAGGATCTCGCCGCCAACATGTTCGCGGCGCGCCTGCTGCGCAGTCATGACGCCCTTGGGCGTCGTTACGATAGCAATGCCGATGCCACTCATCACGCGCGGCAGATCCACGCGACCGCGATAGACGCGGCGGCCTGGCTTGCTGATGCGCTGGATACTGGTGATCACCGGTTTACGCTCACGGCGCGCGCCATAGTACTTCAGCGTAATGCTGAGCACGTTGAACGGTTTCTGCTCCGTGACGGAATAATCCTCGATATAGCCCTCTTCCTTCAGGATGCGGGCGATTTCGACCTTGATTTTACTGGACGGCATCTCCACTGTGGCTTTTCCCGCCATCAGGGCATTCCGGACGCGCGTCAGCATATCGGCGATTGGATCGCTAGTCATGCCTCAGACCTCTTTCTTACCAGCTCGACTTCACGACGCCGGGGATTTTGCCATCGAGCGCCAGATGACGGAAATGAATACGGCACAGCCCAAACCGACGGATGTAACCATTCGGACGCCCGCAAATCTTGCCCGAATTCGGGTCAACGAACTGGCAGCGATTGCGCACACGTACCTTGTACTTACGACGACCTTCGCGAGCCGTCACACTTCTCTTTGCCATGTCGTTTTTCCTACCTTCTGAAGGGCATCCCCAGCATGTCGAGGAGACGCCGCCCCTCTTCGTCATTGCGGGCGGTCGTGACGATGGTGATCTCCATGCCACGAACCTTGTCGATCTTGTCGTACTGGATCTCCGGGAACACAAGCTGCTCGCGCAGGCCGATCGTGTAGTTGCCGCGGCCGTCGAACGTGTCTGGCGAGATGCCGCGGAAGTCGCGGATACGCGGCAGCGCCAGGTTGATCAGACGATCCAGCAGCGACCACATGCGCTGACCGCGCAGCGTCACCTTGACGCCGATGGCGCGCCCTTCGCGCAGCTTGAACGCAGCGATGCTCTTCTTCGCCTTGGTGATCACAGGCTGCTGCCCGGTGATCAGGCGCAGGTCAGCCACCGCCCCATCCAGCACCTTCGGGTTATCAAGCGCCTCGCCCAGACCGATATTGATCACGATCTTGCTGATGCGCGGCACCTGCATGACGTTTTCGTAATTGAATTCTTTCATCAGGGACGGGGCGACCTGATCCAGATAACGCTGGTGAATTGCGAGTTTTTCAGCCATTTTCCCCGTCCCTACTTCTTATCGATATCTGCGTTGCACTTCTTGCAGACGCGGGTCTTAAAGCCGTCCTCACGGACGCGGAAACCAACGCGCGTCGCCTTGCCGCAGGAGGGACAAACAAGCTGGACGTTCGACAGATGAATCTTGCCCTCGAACTCCACAATCTGCGCCGGAATCTGGCGCGTGCCTGCCTGGCGAGCCTTACGATGGCGCTTGAGGACATTGATCCCCTGCACCACAACGCGATCCTCTTTGGGGTACACGTTGAGCACTTCGCCCTGTTCCCCCAGGTCTTTGCCGGCGATCACAAGGATAGTGTCGCCCTTCTTGATTCTCTGCATCGTTATCTACTCCCGAATCGTTTCTCGCTGCTTACAGCGTTTCCGGCGCGAGCGAGAGGATCTTCAGGAAACCCCGTTCACGCAGTTCGCGCGCCACGGGTCCGAACACGCGCGTTCCGCGCGGATTCTCCATGTCGTCATTCAGGATGACGGCGGCGTTATCATCGAAACGGATGTAGGAGCCGTCCTTGCGGCGATATTCCTTCGCTACGCGCACGATGACAGCCTTGACGACATCGCTCTTCTTCACGCTGCCCGAAGGCGTTGCGCTTTTGACCGTTGCCACCACGATGTCACCGATCCCGCCGTAACGACGGAACGAGCCACCCAGAACGCGGATCACCAGCAGTTCCTGTGCGCCAGTGTTATCCGCCACCTTGAGGCGCGATTCATTCTGGATCATCGCTAAGCCTCCTCATCTGCCTCGGCGCCGCCGACCACGCTGGCTTCATCTGCCAGAGTCGTCAACGTTTCCTTGCCGGTTGCTTCCAGAACAGATTCCACCACCCAGCGCTTGTGACGGCTGAGAGGCTTGCTTTCCACGACGGTCACGAGCGCGCCTTCCTGCAGCTCGTTCGACTCATCGTGCGCCATGACTTTCTTGGTCGTCTTGACGACCTTCTTGTAGATCGGGTGGAGGTTGCGGCGTTCGATCGCTACCACCACCGTTTTCTCCATCTTGTTGCTGATCACACGACCGACCAGCCGCCGACGCTTATTCGCCATCGCTTTACTTCCCTTCGTTCTGCCGCGACAGCTCACGCTCGCGGATGACGGTCAACAGACGCGCAATCGTCCGGCGCGTCTTGCGGATAACAGTGGCGTCATCCAGCTGACCGAAAGCCTCCTGGAAACGCAGGTTGAACAGCGCTTCCTTCTGGTCTTCCAGCTCGTCCATGAGCTTTTCATCATTGAGTTCACGGATTTCGCGAATTTTCATGACCCCAGCTCCTGCCCGCTGATCGGATCAATGCGGCGGACGATCTTGGTCTTGATCGGCAGCTTGTAGGCGGCCAGACGCAGCGCTTCGACTGCCTCGGCTTCCGGGATGCCACCCATCTCGAACAGGATTCGACCGGGACGCACGACTGCCACCCAGTACTCAACCGGTCCCTTGCCGTTACCCATGCGCGTTTCTGCGGCGCGCTTGGTGAACGGCTTATCCGGGAACACACGGATCCAAATCTTCCCGCGGCGCTTGATGTAGCGCACCATGGTCCGGCGCGCCGCTTCAATCTGGCGGCTCGTCAGCCAGATCGGCTCAGTTGCCTGCAAGCCGAACTCACCAAAGGTGACGGTCGAGCCGCGGTAAGCCTTGCCCTTCATGCGCCCGCGCATTTGCTTGCGGTATTTGACACGCTTCGGCATCAACATCGTTCATCAACTCCTCGGTTCGCTGATCCCGGCATTACTGCGGGGTCGCGAACGTGTCCTTATTGTCCTGCTTGACAGCGTTCTGGCGCAGGACATCACCCTTGTAGACCCAGACCTTGATGCCGATGCGCCCAAACGTGGTCAGGGCTTCTGCGCGCGCAAAGTCGATATCGGCGCGCAGCGTGCCGCGCGGTACACGCCCATCCGACGCCCACTCGCGGCGTGCCATGTCGCCACCGGCAAGGCGGCCGCTGACTTCAATCTTGATGCCCTGCGCGCCCTGACGCATTGCCTGGCTGATCGCGCGCTTGATAGCGCGGCTGTGCCCGATGCGGCGCTCGATCTGCCCCGCGATACTCTCCGCGATCAGCAGCGCATCCGTATCCGGCTTTTCGATCTCGCTCACATCCACCTTGACCGTCTTGCCGGTCAGCGCCTGGAGGCTCTCGCGCATTTCCTTGACTGCCTGACCCTTCTGACCGATCAGGATGCCCGGACGCGAGGTGTGGATCGTGACCTGGAGCTGGTTCGGATAGCGCTCGATCTCGATGCGCGAAACGCCAGCCTTCTCGCCCTTCTTCTTGACGAAGCGACGGATCTGGAAGTCTTCCTGAAGCAGGTCAACATACTCCGTCCCTTCAGCAAACCAGCGCGAGTCCCAGTCCCGGTTGATCTTCAACCGGAAACCGATTGGATTGATTTTACGCCCCATTTTAGTTCGCTCCCGACTGTGCCGAATTATCCGACAGGACGACCATCAGGTGCGACGTGCGGCGCTTGCGCGGCTTGTAACGGCCGCGGGCCCCCGCCTTGAAGCGCTTTAACATCGGCCCACCATCAGCATAAATCGTCTTGATGACGAGGTTTTCACGGCTAAGCTCGAAATTATTCTCCGCATTCGCCAGCGCCGACTCGACGGTCTTGGCGACGAATGTAGCCCCCTTCTGAGGCATGAACCTCAAGGCGACGAGTGCCGCTTCCGCATTCATTCCACGCACCTGATCGCAAACGAGGCGCAGTTTCTGCGGGCTGATGGAGACATATTTGGATCTTGCTCGCACTTCCATCTCCGCCCCCTTACTTCTTCTTCTTCTCGACCATGTGACCACGGTACGTGCGCGTCGGCGCAAACTCGCCCAGCTTGTGGCCGACCATGTTCTCCGAGATATAGATGGGAACATGGCGACGCCCGTCATGCACGGCGATGGTGTGCCCCACCATCTGCGGGAAAATCGTGCTGGCGCGGCTCCAGGTCCGGATCACAACCTTTTTGTTATCGGCGTTCAGCTTCTCGATTTTCTTGAGCAGCTTGACGCTGATAAAAGGTCCTTTCTTCAGCGAACGAGACATGTTTTACTTTCCTTCCTCATCCGTGACCGTTTAACCGCGACCTGAGCTGCGGCGGCGGACGATGAACCGATCGGTGCGCTTATTCTGGCGCGTGCGCTTGCCAAGAGCAGGCTTGCCCCACGGCGTCTTGGGTCCCGGCATACCGATACCAGAGCGGCCTTCACCACCACCATGCGGGTGACCGCCGGGGTCCATGGCGATACCGCGAACCGTCGGACGCCAGCCGCGCCAGCGCGTGCGCCCCGCCTTGCCCAGCTTGATATTGCCATGATCGGTATTGCCGACCTGACCGAGCGTCGCCATGCAGCGCTCGTGGATCAGGCGAACCTCACCGCTGGGGAGGCGAACCTGCGCGTAAACGCCTTCCTTCGCCAGAAGCTGGGCGGATACGCCTGCCGAGCGGGCAAGCTGCCCCCCATCACCGGGCAGCAGTTCCACATTGTGGATCTGCGTACCCACCGGGATATCGCGGATGAACATCGCGTTTCCGGGGCGCAGTTCCGCCAGGTCGCCATTGGCAACCCGATCGCCGACCTTCAGCCCCAGCGGCGCGATGATGTAACGCTTCTCGCCATCCTCATATTCCAGCAGCGCGATGCGCGCCGAGCGGTTCGGATCGTACTCGATCGCCACCACCCGCGCGGCACAGTCGAACTTGTTGCGCTTGAAATCGATGAGGCGATAGCGCCGCTTGTGACCGCCGCCGCGATGGCGAACCGTCACACGGCCCATGTTGTTGCGCCCGGAACGCTTGCGCAGCGCCTCCGTCAGCGAACGTTCGGGCTTCGACTTGGTGATCTCTTCAAACGTGTGGCCCGTCATTCCACGGCGACCTGCCGAGGTGGGCTTGTAGACTTTTACCGGCATCAGCTTATCGCCCCGTTACGCATTGAAAATCTCAAGCGTTTCGCCATCCGCAAGGGTGACGATCGCCTTCTTCCACTGGCTGGTGCGCATGTATGTGCGGCGTCCACGCTGTCCGCGCTTGGCGGGCATGATCATGGTGTTCACCTTGACAACCTTCTTGTCGAAGATTGTTTCGATCGCCTCTTTGATCTGGCGCTTGTTGGCATTCATCGCCACTTCAAAGACATACTTGCTCTGTTCGGAGAGCATGTTGCTCTTTTCCGTTACCACCGGGCGGATCAGCACATCGTAAAGGTTCATCTGCTCTTTCCTCCGCCTATTCCGCCGCCGTTCCCCAGATTGACTTGATCACTTCGAGCGCCGAAAGGGGCACGACGACCTTGTCATACTGGAGCAGATCGCGGATGTTCAGGTAGTTGGCGCGCAGGGTCTTGGCTGCTTCCAGGTTGTTGACGCTGCGCTGCACGTTCTCATCGCCGCTGGCATTGATCAGCACCAGAGCCGATGCCTCTCCGACCAGCGCCTGCAAAGCCTTCGCCGCGTCCTTGGTCTTGGGCGCATCGAGCGTAAACTGATCGACGAACACCAACTGACCATCGGCTGCCAGGGCGCTCAGCGCGCTGCGGATAGCGCCGCGGCGCATCTTCTTCGGCATATCCAGCGTGTAATCACGCGGCTGGGGGCCCATCGGGCGGCCGCCGCCGACGAACTGCGTCGCCGAGCGTGACCCGTGACGGGCACGCCCCGTGCCCTTCTGTTTGTACATCTTCGCCGTCGTCCGGCTGACTTCGCTGCGACGCTTGACCTTGTGCGTGCCCAGGCGCGCATTCGCCATCTGGCGAACATACGCCTGATGCATCAAGCCCACATTGATTCTGGCTTCAAAAATATCGGCGGGCAGGTCGATTGTGGACACCTGCTTGCCGCTCATATTCATCACTGGAACCTGCATGGCATTCCTCCTCCTGGTCGCCTGAGCGCACTAACGACGTACACGCGCTGGCTTGATGACGACGATGCCGCCGTTCGCGCCGGGGACAGACCCCCGCACGGCGAGCAGATTACGCTCGGCATCCACGACTACCACTTCGAGGTTCTGCATCGTCACACGGTCATTGCCCATGCGACCTGCCATGCGCTGCCCCTTGAAAGTGCGTCCGGGATTCGTCGTACCGCCCACGCTGCCGGGTGCGCGCTCACGATCGCTCTGACCGTGTGTCTTCGGCTGGCGATGGAACCCATGACGCTTGATCGTACCCGCGAAGCCGCGACCCTTGCTCGTTCCGATCACGTCAACGCGCTCGCCCTTGTTGAACACGTCTGCCTTGACCTCAGCACCTTCTGCCACATCAACCTCGCCGTGAACACGAAACTCACGCAGGTGACGCAGCGCCGGAAGATTGTTCCGGCTCAGATGCCCCAACTGACCACGGCTGAGCACTTTCTGCCGAGCCTCGCCGAAGCCGAGCTGCACCGCCGTGTATCCGTCCTTTTCATTGGTACGGATCTGGGTGACATAGCAGGGGCCCGCCTGAATGACCGTCACAGGGATGACATTCCCCTGTTCGTCAAAGATTTGGGTCATCCCCATTTTTTTACCGATAATGCCCTTCATCCATCTGCCTCCATCGTTCGCAGGGGCGCATTGGCGGGTGGCATTGGGTTACCCGTGTACGCCGGCTGCACTTTCTTCTGCGAACGTCTGATCACGAACGCTTTAGTACTTGACTTCGATGTCCACGCCTGCTGGCAGGTTCAGACGCATGAGCGTGTCGATCGTCTTGCTATCCGGGTTCAGCACATCGATCATCCGCTTGTGCGTGCGAATTTCGAAATGCTCCTGCGAGTCCTTGTCGATGAAGGACGAGCGCGTTACGGTGAAGCGCTCCAGCTTCGTCGGCAAGGGCACCGGACCCACGACCCGCGCTCCGGTACGCTCCGCTGCCTCGACGATCCGCTGGGCAGACTGATCGAGTACGCGGTGGTCATACGCCTTGAGGCGGATGCGAATCTTCTGGTTCGCCATTCCTTACCGTCCTTTGAGGGGTTAAAGATGCCGAGGGCGGAACCGCCCCCGGCATCGCATGCACTTCTCGTTCGTTCGCGCGTCCTACGAAATGATTTCCGTGATGACACCCGCGCCGACGGTCAGACCGCCTTCACGAATGGCAAACTTGGAACCCTTTTCGAGAGCAACAGGGATGATCAGTTCAACTTCGAGGTTGACATTGTCACCCGGCATGACCATCTCGACACCTTCCGGCAGCGTCACCGTGCCGGTCACGTCCATGGTGCGGATGTAGAACTGCGGACGATAGCCGTTGAAGAACGCCTTGTGACGGCCGCCCTCTTCCTTCTTGAGGACGTAGACTTCGCTCATGAACTTCTTGCGCGGCTTGATGCTGCCGGGCTTCGCAAGAACCATGCCGCGTTCCACTTCCTCACGGGTGGTCCCGCGCAGCAGGATACCCGCGTTGTCGCCAGCTTCCGCCTGATCGAGTTCCTTGTGGAACATCTCGATGCCCGTGACCGTGGTCTTCATGATCTCTTCACGCAGACCGATGATCTCGATTTCCTCACCCTTCTTGAGAGTGCCGCGCTCGACGCGACCAGTCACAACCGTACCACGACCCTTGATCGAGAACACGTCTTCGACCGGCATCAGGAACGGCTTGTCGATCGCGCGCTCCGGCGTCGGGATCCAGCGGTCAACTTCCGCCATGAGCTGGAGGATCGGCTGATATTCCGGCGCGTTCGGGTCAGTGCTGGGGCTTTCATTGGCAGCCAGCGCCGAGCCGCGAACGATCGGGGTGTCCTCGCTGAAGCCGTAGCTGCTGAGCAGCTCGTGCAGTTCCAGCTCGACCAGTTCCAGCAGTTCGGGGTCATCGAGCTGGTCAACCTTGTTCAGGAAGACGACCATCGCCGGCACTTCCACCTGACGGGCGAGCAGCACGTGCTCACGAGTCTGGGGCATGGGGCCGTCGGGCGCGCTCACCACGAGGATAGCGCCGTCCATCTGCGCCGCACCCGTGATCATGTTCTTGATATAGTCGCGGTGTCCGGGGCAGTCCACGTGAGCGTAGTGACGGTTGTCCGTCTCATACTCGACGTGACGGATGTTGATCGTGATGCCGCGAGCCTTCTCTTCCGGCGCATTGTCGATATCGTCATACGCCATCTTCTTGGCTTTACCCGCCAGCGCCAGCGTCTTGGTGATGGCTGCCGTCAGGGTCGTCTTGCCGTGGTCAACGTGACCAATAGTGCCGATGTTGACGTGCGGCTTCTTGCGCTCGAATTTTTCTTTAGCCATGCTGTTCTTCTACCTCTTTGTTCGTCGAACCAACTATCCCTAAGGTTGTGGCGGGAAGCGCCCTTCTCAGGGCACTTCTCGTTCGGGACCGAAAATTACTCAGCCGATGGCTTATGCGTTGCCCTTGATCACTTCATCGGCAATCGACTGCGGCGCTATGCTGTACTTCTCAAATTCCATCGTGAAGCTGCCGCGTCCCTGCGTCAGGTTGCGAACCTGGGTCGCATAACCGAACATCTCACCCAGCGGCACATTGGCGCGCACAGAAGTCGTGCCCGCGCCGCGAGGTTCCATCCCATGAATGATGCCGCGCCGTGACGACAGGTCGCCGACGATCGTGCCCGTATAGTCATCCGGCACGACGACTTCCACCTTCATCGTCGGTTCCAGCAGCACCGGCTTGGCGCGCTGGACGGCTTCCTTGAGGCACATCGAGCCAGCGATCTTGAACGCCATTTCACTGGAGTCCACGTCGTGGAAAGCGCCATCCACCAGGCGGGCTTTGACGCCGACGACCGGGTATCCAGCCAGCACGCCGCCCTGCATCGCCTCACGAACGCCGTTCTCCGTCGGGCGGATGAATTCGCGGGGGATCGCGCCGCCCTTGATTTCATCCACGAAGATCAGTCCGTCCTGCATCTGCGCGAGTTCTTCTTCCTCGGTGATCGGCTCAAATTCGATCACGACGCGGGCATACTGACCCTTACCGCCCGACTGACGCTTGAACGTGGTATCCTGGCGCACTTCGCGGGTGATCGTCTCGCGGTAAGCCACGCGCGGACGCCCGACCGTCGCCTGCACACCGAATTCGCGCATCATGCGGTCTACCAGCACTTCAAGGTGCAGCTCGCCCATGCCGCGGATCTTGGTCTGTCCGAGCTTGTCGTCCACTTCGACCTTGAAGGTGGGATCTTCTTCCGCCAGACGACGGAGCGCTTCACCCATCTTGTCCTGGTCACCCTTGGTGTTCGGCTCGATGGCGACCTCGATCACCGGCTCAGGGAAGCTGATGCGCTCCAGGACGATCGGCTTGTCCGGATCGCTGAGCGTATCACCCGTGAAGGTCCCCTTCAGCGCCAGCACAGCCGCAATATCGCCCGCATGCACTTCATCGACATCCTCGCGGCGGTCGGCGAACATACGCACGATACGACCGATGCGCTCACGCTCACCCTTGGTGGTATTGAGCATCATCGTCCCCGCCTTGACCACGCCCGAATAGACGCGGAAGAAGGCGAGACGCCCCACATACGGATCGGTGATGATCTTGAAGACCAGCGCCGCCGTGGGTTCATCGTCAGAGGCTTTACGCTCCAGTTCCTCATCCGTCTTCGGGTGGTGTCCCTTGACGGGCGGGATGTCGAGCGGGGAGGGCAGCAGTTCGACCACCTTGTCGAGCATCAACTGCACGCCCTTGTTCTTGAGCGCAGAGCCGCAGAGTACCGGATGCACTTTGCCCGCAATCGTTGCGGCGCGCAGCGCGCCCATCAGCTCATCTTCGGTGACTTCCTCACCCATCAGGTACTTCTCGGTGAGGTAATCGTCATTCTCGACGATTTTTTCCACCATTTCGGCGCGGCGCGTCTCAGCCTGCTCACGGTGGCTGTCCGGGATCGGATGCCGTTCGATCTTTTCGCCGAGATCATCGCCGTAAGTGACCAGTTCCATCTTGACCAGATCGATGATGCCGGCGAAATCGCTGCCTTCACCATACGGCATCTGGAGCGGCACGGGATTGCCATGCAGGCGATCAACAATCATATCGACACAGCGCTGGAAATTGGCGCCGGTGCGATCCATCTTGTTGACGAAGCAAATACGCGGCACGCCGTAACCATTCGCCTGACGCCACACAGTTTCAGACTGCGGCTCGACGCCAGCTACGCCGTCAAACACCACCACGCCGCCATCCAGCACGCGCAGCGAACGCTGCACTTCAGCGGTGAAGTCCACGTGCCCCGGCGTGTCGATCACGTTGATCTGATGGCCGTTCCACGATGCGGTGACCGCAGCGGCAGTGATGGTGATCCCGCGCTCGCGCTCCTGCGGCATATAGTCCGTCGTCGCGCCGCCATCGTGCACTTCGCCGATCCGGTGAACCATGCCCGTGTAATACAGCACGCGCTCGGTCGTGGTCGTCTTACCGGCATCGATGTGCGCGATGATGCCGATATTACGCACCTTATTGAGATCGAGGGCAGTTTCAGTCTTCTTCGTCATGCTCGTCTTCGATGCATCCTTCTTCTAGCGGAAGTGAGCGAAAGCACGGTTGGCTTCCGCCATACGGTGCGTGTCGTCCTTCTTCTTGACCGACGCGCCCTGGCCATTGGCGGCATCCATGAATTCATTGGCCAGCTTTTCGCTCATGTTGCGGCCGCCGCGCTTGCGTGCGTTTTCCAGCAGCCAGCGCATCGCCAGCGTCGTCCCGCGATCATGCGGCACTTCGACCGGGACCTGATACGTCGCGCCGCCAACACGCATCGGCTTGACTTCGATCGCCGGCGTGACGTTGCGCAGCCCCTGTTCGAGGACCTCGACCGGGTTGCGCTTGGCGCGTTCCTCGATGATGTCGAGGGCATTGTACATCAGGCGTTCCGCCAGGCTGCGCTTGCCGCCGATCATCATGCGGGTGATCAACATCGAGATGTTGATATTCTGGTACTTGTTATCCGGAGCGACGGTGCGCTTCGGGGGGCTTTTCCTTCTGGGCATCGTGAGCGTCCTTTACTTCTTGGCTGCTGCCTGACCCGGCTTCGGTCGCTTGGCTCCATACTTGCTGCGCGCCTGATGACGGTTCTTGACGCCGTCGGTATCGAGCGTCCCGCGAACAATGTGATAACGCACACCCGGCAGGTCCTTGACACGACCGCCGCGGACGAGCACCACACTATGTTCCTGGAGGCTGTGTCCCTCGCCAGGGATGTAAGCCGTCACTTCGACGCCGTTGCTCAGGCGGACACGAGCCACCTTGCGGAGCGCAGAGTTCGGCTTCTTCGGGGTCATCGTCTTGACGACGGTGCAGACGCCGCGCTTCTGCGGCGACCCCTTCTTCGTGCGGAAGCGCTTCTGATCAAAGACGTTCAAGGCGAGCTGCAGCGCAGGAGCCTTGCTCTTCCCCTTCTTGACCTTGCGACCCTTCCGCACCAACTGATTGATAGTGGGCATAAAGGTTCTCCAACAAATACTACCCGCTGATAGGCACGCAAAAAGGCGAACTGTGAGTCGCCTATATGCTTTCCGGAAGGCGAGCAATATCGACTTTGCGATACGCTATCGCCACCATCGCTCAGTTCAGTACTCCATTGCCTCCGCAGAGGGTGTGTACTGCTCATTTGCGCTTGAGAATGCTAACACCCCATACTACCTGAGTCAAGGGTAATCCGCCGAACAGCATCGCGAACGGCGCGCCGGGCTTCGATTGGTTCTGCCATATCCTCTCCGCCTGTTTGCAGCGCACGAATCTACTATCCGTGACAGGCTGAAAAGGTTGGATTGCGATCAGCGCTTCCCCGTCTTCTGCGCCTTGCCGAGCGAAACCGCGCCCGTCTGCCCATTGACCAGCGCCGGGCGGATATCGCCATCACGCTCGTGCAGCGTCGCCACCCAGACCGGCATCAGCGCCAGGAAAAAGGTCATTTGCAGCGGCATCGACATCACGCTGATCTCGGTGTACTTGTCCGGCGGCGTGCCATATTCCTCGCGCATCTTCTCGCTGGCACGGCTGCGCGCCGTCAGCGAGGCATCGTCAAAGTCAACCGAGTACAGCTCAGCGGGATAACGCGCCAGCAGTTTCGGCTCGTAGGGAACGAGTGTGCCAATATCGAAATTGGCGATCCGGGACATCAGCTTTGGCGAGGGCGATTTGACCGCCGGGATCAGGATCCCCAGCGCGCCGCCGCTCATACGCATCGTCCGGTAACCCGTGGGATTACGGAGCCAGCCAGCGCGATCATGCCCTTCGCGCGGTTTTTCTGTCATCGTCACCGTGACATCCATGTAGGCGTCAAAGACCCAGTACGGCAGGTAGATGCCCTCCAGCAGCATCCGCTTCACCCGGTTATCGTCAAACAAGCCGGAGAAGCGCTCGCCAACCGCCTTCAGCCGATCCGCGATCAGCGCCCGCGCCGCTTCCTCGCCGATGCTGAAGCGCACCACGGCTTCCGGCTGCTCAAAGGAGCGGAGCGCATCGGTCGTCACGACATGGTTTGAGCCGCAGAACGGGCACAGGGACGACAGTTTGCCGCCGGGAATGGTGCGCTCTGCCCCGCACTGCCGGCACTGAAGAATGCGATCTCCGACGACCCAGCGCACCGGCTGTGCCCGCCGCTTGAGGAGTGCCGCGCCCAGCGCCGCGCCGCCTGCTGTTTTGCGCTTCAGCGGTTCCTGATGCCCGCAGAAACGGCAGATGATCTGTTTGCTGGCGAAGTCTTCAGTCAGGTGTCCGCCGCACACCGGGCAGAGCAGCGTTTCCGTCACCACCGTGACGCCATCCACGCGCCGGGGCGCTGGCGCATCCGGATTTTGCGCCGCCTGCTGCGCTTCTTCTTCAGTCATCTCGCCGTTGAGCACCATCATCATGCGCAGCGCTTCCATGTGGCCGGGGTCATGCGCCAGCACCGCGCTCAGGTGATCGCGCTTATGCTTCGGATCGTCCGAGAGTTTCGCCAGCCACAGGTGCGGATCCGCAAACTCTGGCTGAACGGCGAGCGCAGAGCGGAAATACTGGGCAGCACCTGCTTTATCGCCGCGCAGCAGCGCGTCATGCCCGGTGTAGAAGATGGAACGCGCCCGCGAATCGACCGTTCCCCGGTGCGTGATCTGCACCGCCGGCGTAAGCGAAGTGGCGATCAGCCGGCTGCGCACTTTTTCGAGGTCTTCGCGCGGCGCGGGCAGCTTGTGCAGGCAGGCACGGCAGCGCCACAGCTCGTTTGCCGTATCGAGATACATGGGCGATCCGCATTTTGGGCAGGTATGCTGGGGCATCGAGGCAGTCCTCACGTTCCACAGGCGCTTATGGATCTACTATAAGATGAAACGCGCCATCAGAACTGCCTGAATGCCCCCTGATTCTGCGGGGATTCAGCTTAAGGGTGCGGCGGCGGGCGAGCGGAACGGCGCGCGCACGAGATCGAGCAGCACATCCGGCGCTGCCAGCGAGGCCGGCATGCGCAGCAGGTGCATCGTTTCCAGAAGCGCCTTTGTCACCGTGCGGCTGCGCGGCGCGGCCGCAAACAGGACATCCAGATAAAGATTCGCAAATGGGATCAGCGGCGAGAGACCGTTCCCGGAGATCTCGGTGACCGGATAGCGCACATCTTCGCTGGTCGCCATCAGCCATGCCGCACTGTTGGAGCGCGCCAGCCGCTTCTGAAAGCGCGTCTCGTCAAAACGGCTCCGCAGCGCCCGATCGAGCGTCAGCGCCCCCATCGCGGCGACGCTCATCCCCTGCCCGTAGATCGGGTTGAAAGCGCTCACCGCATCGCCGATGACGATCAGTCCGGGCGGCATGGTCACCCGCTCATAATGGCGCATCTGGTTCGCCGTGCGCTGGTAGCCGTAGATCGGCGATACAGGTTCGGCGCTGCGCAGCACCTGATGCAGCGGCGGCAGGGGCAGATCGGCAATAAACCTCGCCAGCCCTGCTTCATCCGTCGGCGGTCTGGCATCGCCAATGCCTGCCAGCGTCAGCATCCACAGTCCATCCTCAACCAATGTGAAAACGCCGCCCTTCGGCACACGGCGTGATGTGAGCATGAAGACGGCTTTCCAGTCGGGCAGCGCGGCGGGCGGCAGGCGAAACATCCGCGTCGCATAGCCGAGGTGGCTGTTGATGGTCGTTTCGGGTGGGGATACGCCGCCGAGCGCTGCCAGCCACTCAGGCGCTTTCGAGCTGCGCCCGCTGGCATCCACAACCAGATCAGCAGGCAGGCTGTCGGCAGGCAGGTTCGCCCCACGGCGGCGCGGCTCCAGCCGCACGCCGATCACCCGCCGGGCCTCCGCGATCACGCCAGTGACCTGCATCCCTTCGCAGAAATCGATATTGGCGATGGCTCTGACGCGGCGGCGGATGAGAGCCTCAAGGGCGATCCGCGAGATCGGACGGCTGAACAAACCGGAACGGAAGCGCGGCGTCCAGCCGGATGGCAAAAGCTGGATCGTATCCTGGAGCCATTCGGTATGCGGGATGTTCCGTTCGTCGAGATCGTGCTCAAAATCGGGGAAAAGCGTGTTCAGAATGCGCGCGCCGCGTGCCAGCAAGCCGTGAGTGTGCCGGCTTTGCGGGACGCCAGCGCGGAACGACTCGGCATCCGGCAGTGGATCGCGCTCGATCACGGTGACGCGGGTGAAGTGCTCGGAAAGCACACGCGCAGCCAGCAGTCCTGCCATGCTGGCTCCGATCACCACGGCATGCTCACGCCTCATCGGGATGTCCTCCACGCGCTCAGTTGTCGTTGGTGATGCTTATTTGTGAATTATATCACAGATCACCTGGGGCGTGGGTGAGAAAGGGGCATCTTTCGCCCCTGGCGGGTCTGCTGAGTGTTCTGCCCCTAAACTTCTGCCGGGACGGGCAGACGCCCGCCCCGGCAAATGACAATTATCTGCCGGATGAAACGCTCAGTAGCCAGCGCCCGTACTTTCGTGATCCTGAAACCAGTGACCACAGTTCGAGCACTGGCTGCCATAGCCCTGAAATTCCTGGCATGAACATTTCGCGCATTTGCCTCGTCCATTCCAGGTCATGGCTGGTTGAAAAACGCCGATGGATTTCAAGGCATCACGCTCCAGCACCGATGTAATACGAATCTTTGACAGGGATGTCATCTCAAACTTGCGCGTGGTCATGTTCAGGTTGTCCTCTCTGCAAAGTAGTCAAGAAGCCAGACAGACGCCCATCCTCAGATTGAGGCAGGTCAATATTCAGATTCTTTCCCAGCGGCGTCGGTTGTCAATAACCGGGATCGGCAGATGGCAGCAAAGCTGAAAAACACCGCATCCGCGCAGCACTCAAACGCAAAACTTCATGGAATCCCGCTGAAAAAAACAGTAAAATTTCATCTGGCTGTTTTTGACCATCATCTTCAGAATCGGTTCAAAAACACACCTCCGAACCTCATGACCGGATTGACGCTGCTGCACTCATTGCGAGGGAGAATTCACTATGTCTTCTTTGAACCCGCAGATCAAGGATGCCATCGACTCGTTCGATCCCAATCGCGCGCGTGAACTGCTGCGTGAGGCGATGAAGGATGCCAATGCTGAGACCTACTTCCTTGCCTCCAAGGTTGCCCTGGATGATGATCAGAAACGGGAATTTCTGGAAAAGGCCGTTGCGTTGGATCCATTTCACGAAAAAGCCCGCGCGGCGCTGAAAACCCCGACAATCAGATCATCGCCTGCCCCAGTCATGACGGACGCCATTAGGGGTGACACACCCGGTGTGCAGGAACTCGGTCCGGGCAATGTTCAGACAAGCGTCAAACCCGTTTCCAATGAGTTCATCAACACGTTTTTCCGCCAGATCGACTATAAACTCGTGAAAGATACCCCTTCACAGTTGGTTTTTGAACGCGCGCACAAACAATCGGCTGGCGGAATGGTAAAGCTCCAGATCTGCAAATTTGAAATCACCCTGCGGAATTCGGAAACGTCGATAACTGCACATTCCAGGCTGATCCAGTCAGGAACGGGAAATCGTTTCATCGATCTGGCGGCAGCCTACGAACTTCAAAAGGCTGAATTGCAGGATTTCAACGAGAGCGCAGCCAGCGGCACGCCTGCTGCCCCCAACACCATCCGGGTGCGCGCTGAATTTGAGAATGCGATCGAGGCGAAAGTTGAGCGCCATCAGCAGATCCAGAATTCACCTTCCGCGATCATCGGGGCAGTGATCCTGGTGGTGATATTTATCCTGTTCATCCTGTGGCTGTCAGGTGGTGGACTGGCAGTCTTCTTCTAGCCGACATCCGTGATTGACGCTGGTAGCTGAAGGTGCAGGGGATGCAAACTTGAGTCGATCTCCTGCCGCTGCAAGCCTTTCCCTAACCCTGCTCCTTCAGGAATGCCTCAACCTGTGCCCGCGTCGGTAGCGCCGGGATGGCTCCCTTGCGCGTCGTTGCGAGCGCGCCCACCGCGTTGGCAAAGCGCGCCGCTTCCTCAAGATGCTGCTCGAAAGCGTCGCCGTGATCGATCATCTGAGTCAGGATGCCCGCCATGAAGCCATCCCCCGCGCCGGTGGTATCGACTGCTGTCACTCTGAAGCCCGGCGCATGAACCGCCGTCTTCCGCGTATACAGGCTGGCTCCCGCTTCGCCATGCGTCACGATGATCAGCCGCAGATCATGACCCCAAAGCGCAGCCGGATCGCTGCCACCTGTCATGAACTCCAGTTCCTCATCGCTGACCTTGACGATGTGGGCAAATTCCAGCCCGTTCCACATACCCGCACGCGCCGCGCCCGGCGACTCCCAGAGGGACATGCGCAGGTTGGGATCATACGAAATCGTCAGACCGCGCTCACGGGCATGGCGAACAGCCGCCAGCGTTGCCGATCGGCTCGGCTCGTGGATCATCGTGATCGTGCCGTAGTGAAAGATACGCGCCTCATCGATGACTTCCCAGGCAACATCCTCCGGCGTCATCAGCATATCTGCGCTCGGATGGCGGTAGAAAGCGAAGCTGCGCTCACCATTGGCCGCCAGCGAGACGAACGCCAGCGCCGTCCGCGCCTCTGCTGAAAAACGCAGACCGCGCGTATCCACATTTTCAGCCCTCAGCACACCCTCAAGATAATGACCGAACGGGTCATCGCCCACCTGACCAAGAAAGGCGCTCTTTACGCCCAGCTTGGCTGCCGCAACTGCAACATTGGCCGGCGCGCCGCCCGGAGCCTTGAGAAATCCGGACGCCTCGCCCACAGTGACGCCGCTCTCCAGCGCCACAAAATCGATCAGCAGTTCACCCAGACTTACCACGCTCATGCTGCCTTCTCCTTCCCGGATGCAGGATGCCTAGACGCCGAGATCGCGCCAGACCGGATTCGTCCATGCGCGGTTGCCATCACGATCGCGGATGGTGATACGCAGAAAAGGGCTTTGCTTCAGCCGCTTCAGGCTCAGCTCGGCTTCCATGACATTGTTACCATGATGATAGACCGATGTTGCCCCGATGCCCGTCACGAAGATATGCTTGACCGCCGAACAGCGGATATAGAGCGTATCGTGGTGTACCTGCACATCGTGAATCTGAGGCCCGCTGCTGCTGTAATACCAACCCATTTTGAGCGCGTGCAGGATGGAGACGGGATCGAGCGACTCGCTTTTGAGCCATGTCCAGCCGTGCAGCGTGTCATCGTGCTGGGCATGGAAATGCGCATCGTCGGTCGTCAGCGCGAAGTAGCGGCGTCCGCGATTGAGCATGACATCGAGCATGTACCACGAGTCGATCTTGTCACTGTGATCATCGCTGATGCCGTTGATCGTCTCGATAGCATGCACATCACCGAGCGCGATCACATCCGCTTCGCTGAGCGCATACCAGTTAGGGTGTGCGCAGACGACGAACGCGCCGCTCTCAAGCGCGCGCTGTGCCAGTTGGGGGCCGGTTTCTTCATCGAAAGGTGGCGCAAAATCAGACGGCAGCCCCACCGCAAGGATATGCCACATCTCGCCATTGCTGATGCGCCCGGCATGCAGCTCCGCGCCGGGCAGCGTGACGAAATCCGGCGTGTGAAACGGTGTGGCATCCGTGATCGGGTAACCGTATTCCTCCAGAAAATGATCGGTGATCGACAGGAAGTGATAGCCATTTTCACGGTAAAACTGGCAGACTGCCTCTGGCGAGCGCGTGCCATCGCTGCGGCTGGAATGCGTATGCAGGTTGCCGCGCCACCACTTGCCCGGCTTGTCGAACGGCAGATGTTTCATGATGCTCCCATATGATAAAAATTTACCCGGCGGGTCAGCCCGCTATCGTCAGGCTGGCGAGATCGCGCGGATAATACGTCAGCAGTTCGATCCCCGTCTCGGTGATCAGCACCGTATCACTGTGACGGAAGCCGCCCAGGTTCGGCGCATACAACCCCGGCTCAACGGTAAAGACCATCCCCGGCTGCATGATCGTGCTGTCGCCTATATCCAGGAACGGCCCTTCGTGATAGCGCAGACCGATGGCATGACCGACATGATGCCGCCAGTACTCCATCAGATCATGTTCCTGATAGTAGGCGCGCACGGCGCGATCCACCTCAGAACATGGATCGCCCGGCCGCATCGCACTGAACGCAATTTCCTGAAGGGCACACATGTGATCGAACAGGCGCTTCTGCTCATCGCTCACCCTGCCAACGAACATCGTGCGTTCAAGCTCGCTCAGATACCCCCAGACCGCAGAGGCAGCGCCCGTGACCAGGGTATCGCCGTCAGCAAAGTGCAGATCACCTGATAACGCATGGGGGATCGCGGCGTTGCGCCCGATCTGCCCGCGATAGCCCGCCAGCGCCCCTTCGTAGTAAGGGCTTTGCGGGCGGAAGATCGGGCCCAGGGCGTCATACATCGCCCGCGTCGCCTCAAAGCTGGCGCGGTTGCTGACTTCGGTCTCGGAAGCGCCGACGCGGGTATAGCGCTGAAGCAGCATGTGCGCCAGGTTGCCCCATTTACAGCTCTCGCGGATGAGGGCGATCTCTGCGGGAGACTTGATCATCATCTGATCTTCGACGAAGGGCTTGACATCGTGGATCTGTGCGCCGGTCAGCGCAGAAAGCGAAGGCCCCCGATAGCCAAACACCCACGGATACCCATTCTGATCGGCCCCGATCACGCCGCGGTCGGTCAGCCCCATCTCCGCCAGCAGATCCTTCAGCATCTGCGTTGGATGCGGGGTGTAGGGATATTCGAGATAGTGCGTTACACGGTCGATCAGCGCGTTCTGGCGGGCATGCTCGCTCTCCAGGCGTGGAACAAACAGCGCCCGCTCGCCCTGCGCATTCATGACAAAGGCGATCGGTCGCTCGGTTGGGATGAAAGCAAACCCGGTGTAATACAGAATGTAGAGGTTGTCGTACAGAACGACGCCGCCCGCGCTCACCTCGTCAATATGCGCCAGCAGCCGGTCGCAGCGGGCACGATACTCAGCTTCAGTGATGCGGATCTGGGTAATTGGCAAAGTCATTATTTCAATATCCTTCAGAAGTTACGAAAAAAACAGGTGATGACAGCTTTTCTGTTCTCCCAGGCGCGGGGCGGCTGGATTGTCCGCCCCGCCTGTATCCGGGATCTGTTTTTACAGCGCCGGCTGATGCCTGTACCACTCCGTGGTCTGCTCATAGGCGTGAGCAGCACGCAGAATGGTGTCCTCTGCAAACGGTCTGCCGATCAACTGCAAGCCGATCGGCAGACCCTCACTGTCGAAACCGCACGGAACACTCACGCCGCATACGCCAGCCAGACTGGCAGGCAGCGTGAAGACATCTTCGAGATACATCGAGAGCGGATCGCTGGTATTCTGCCCGATCGGGAAAGCGGTCTTCGGCGTCGTCGGCGCGGCGATCACGTCAACCTGAGCGAAGGCCTTGTCAAAATCCTCGCGGATGAGCGTGCGCACCTGCTGCGCCTTGCCATAATAGGCATCATAGTATCCGGCAGAGAGCGCATACGTGCCGAGCATGATGCGCCGCTTGACCTCAGCGCCAAATCCGTCGCCACGGGTGGTCTTGTAGGTGTCCCACATGTCCGCCTTCTCGTGACGGGGGCCAAACCGGATACCGTCATAGCGCGCCAGGTTGGCGCTCGCCTCGGCGGGCGCAATGATGTAATAGACAGGCAGCGCGTAATCGGTATGCGGCAGCGACACCTCAACGATTTCTGCCCCCAGGGAACGCAGATGCCCGATCGCGGCGCGCACCGTCGTCTCAACCTCGGCCTCCATGCCGTCGATGAAATATTCCTTCGGTACGCCGATCCGCATCCCGCGGATATCACCGGTCAGCGCGGCGAGATAATCGGGCACAGGCACGTTCATCGTCGTCGAGTCTTTCGGGTCGTGCCCGGCGATCACCTGGAGAATACGCGCGGCGTCCTCGACGCTGCGCGCGAGCGGCCCCGCACAGTCCAGCGACGAGCCGAATGCCACCAGCCCAAAACGCGAAACACGTCCGTAGCTGGGCTTCAGCCCGACGACGCCGCAGAAAGCGCCCGGCTGGCGGATGCTGCCGCCGGTATCCGTTCCCAGAGCGCCGAACGCCATCCCGGCGCTGACTGCCGCTGCGCTGCCGCCGCTGCTGCCGCCCGGCACGCGCGCCGTATCCCACGGATTGCGCGTGACCTTATAGGCAGAATTTTCGGTGGATGACCCCATGGCGAATTCGTCCATGTTGAGCTTGCCGAGCATGACCATGCCGGCATCTTCCAGCCGCTGCACGGCAGTCGCATTGAAGATCGGCGTATAGCCCGCCAGGATTTTCGAGCCGCAGGTCGTCTCGATACCTGTGGTTGAAAGCACGTCCTTGATCGCCAGCGGCACACCCAGAAGCGGCGCATCCTCACCGCGGGCGCGGCGTTCATCGGCGCGTCGGGCGTCCGCCAGCGCGCGCGCCGGCGTCTCGGTGATGAAGGCGTTGAGAGTCGGTTCAAGGCGCTGGATTCTCGCCAGCGTCGCCTCGGTGAGTTCGACAGCGGAGATCTCGCGGCGCTGAAGCTGCTCCAGCGCCTGCGTCAGCGTGAGCGTAGTCAAATCAGTCATGGTCGTCCCGTCTGGCTGAGGGTGTGTTCACGCGGCAAGTATAAATTGAACCGATGAGAACGCAAAGACCGCAGAATGCCCCTGCCGGGCGCGTTATGCCCCCGCCCGCCGGCGCAGCGACCACGCGCTCACGAAGGCGATCAGCGCCGCAGTCGCAGCCCAGTAAACCAGCCACAGCGACGGCGGAATCTCGATCGTCGGGGCGTACTGCGGCACAAGCTCAGTGAAGATGCCGAAGAGACCGACCGCGACGAGCAGGATACCTGATGCGCGTTCCATCACCCGGTGATTGCGTCCCAGCCAGCCGACGATCTGGCGCTGCACCGGCAGCGCGATCAGCGGCAGGATCACCAGCGGCCACCCGAAACCCAGCCCGAAAAACAGGAAATAAGCCAGACTGCCAGCCAGTGAAGCGGCGTCCTGAGCGCCGAGCAGGAAAGCGCTGGTGATGATGGGGCCTGTGCAGGGCAGCGTCATCGGGCTGAGCAGCAGTCCGTAGGCGAACGCCGCGCCATACGGACTGCGGATGACCGGCGACCGGGCGACGGACAGACGCGCAAACGGATTTCGACCGCTGAGCATGAGCAGTCCGAGACCAATAACCGCGGCGTAGACGATCGGCAGCAGAATTTGCAGCGCTGTGCCAAAGGTCGTCTGAATCAGATAGAGGATCAGCCCGATGATCAGCATGGCGAGCAGCACCCCCGCAAGTACGAAGAGTCCAAGCCATGCCGAAACACGGCTGGCACGATCATGCTGCGCACTGCCCGCCAGGAAGGCGATCAGACCCGGATAGAGCGGCAGCAGGCAGGCGTTGGTGAGGATAGCGGCGCTGCCAAGCGTGAAAGCCGAGACCCATTCGTTCATGTGGAGCAGACCCTATCAGACGGCAGTACCGTCCTGACGTTTTCAGCGCCCGATGATATTACCTGCCCCGGTATGAGGATCGGATGAGCGCGCTCAGAAAGTGACGAAACCACTCGGCGTCGGTGTCGGGCGGGGCATGGGGGTCTCAGCCCGAACGCGCGCCAGCGCAAAGCTCGCCGCTGTGAAGCCGCGATTACGCGCCACCGCCATCTCAAACTGACCGGCCGCGCGCAGCAGATCGCCCTGCGCCTCATATGCCAGCCCCATATAGTAGTAGATTTCCTCTACACCGGGCGTCGTCCGCAGAACCTGCGCCCCGCGCTGAAGCATCAGATCATACTGCCCGGTCAGATACCACGCCTCGAACGGCCCATACTGATACCACAGCATCCGAAATGGCAGCCCCAACTGATCGGCGCGCGCGTAGGCTTCGGCGGCTTCTGCATATCGCCCCAGTCCCATCAGCGATGAGCCGATGTTGAACCATGTGAAGCCATCCTCGATCCCGGCGTCGATCTCTGCCTGATTGAGCAGCAGCGTGCGCAGCGCGTTCAGTTCAGGATCCCAATCGACATCAAGGATCATCTGTAGGCGCGCTTCATCTTCCGGGCGATAAATGATCAGGTAGTTGCGGTTGAAGGCGCGCCAGCGTTCTTCCAGCAGTTCATAGGACATCGGGCGTCCAGCATTGTTGATGCCGTGCCCCAGCAGCGAATCGTAGGTCAGGAACTGCTGCCGGCTGTCGTCGTAGCCCATCACGACACGGTTGTGCCCCAGCCAACTGTTAAAACCGCCGCCTCCCTCGAAATACGAATTCTCGACCAAAACGGGAAAACCCTCCGCCACCAGCCGGCGCAGCAGATCGATCGACCCGCCGATCCGCGTGATCGCGTTCAACCCCTGGGCACGCACGTAATCGACCATCTCTTCGATACGCACCGCCACATCCTCCACATGCGTATTGAGATGGTTGATCGCCTGGGTATACGTCCCCTGCCAGCCGTAGTACGACAGCAGGATCGTCAGCGCCGCTGCCGAACAGCGATTCGGCAGTTGATAGACCGGGCGCAGCCCGCTCAGGCGCGCGCTCGGCGGAAGAGTCGTCAGCAGTTCAGCAGG
>SZPD01000013.1 GCA_030263515.1 Anaerolineae bacterium CFX9
CATGACGGCGACGATCAGCCAGCCGATCACGACGACAAAGCCGCCGATCTCGCCGATGTTGCTGATCAGTTGATAGTAGATCTCGCCGCCAACACGTCCTCCACCGCGCCCGAACTCCGCCGAAAGCGGCAGAAGCACGTCGCGCATGGCCTCCAGATAGCTCTGGTACGTCTGATTCTCGCCGGGCGGATAGCTGAGCGCATCGTAATACTGGAACAGCGTCAGCAAGCCGACATAGAGCATCAGCAAACCTATCACACGCTGCATATCGATCAGCGGCGTCTCATCGCCGGCGCGCAGCATGATCATCCAGAGGCCCACCGGGAGCATGGCGATCGGAACAGCGATTGCGCCATAGCCGAACAGCTTGCTCAGGAAGCTGTTGATCGTATAGGGGATCGAACCCTGCGTAGGAGACAGGATGCTCAGGAGCAGCACAACGCCAGTGAGCATCATAAAGATGCCGATCAGCTCCATACGCTTGTCGAACGACAGGCTCATCGGCTTGACTTCGGCCGTCTTACGTCCGCGATCATCGGCGCTTGAGCGGCGCGGCTTCTCGGAACGCGAGCCAAACAGATTACGCAGCCCACTTAACGGGTTACCCCGTCCCTTGCTGTCCTTTTTGGCGGCGGGCTTATCCGGTTTTGCGCCAGGTTTCGCGCCGCCAATGCCAGACCCACCCGGCGCTCCAGCGCCGATGCCCGATCCTGGACGGCTTCCCCCCAGCCCGCTGCTGGCCGAACTGCTGCTCGCCCCAAACACCCCGCTGCCGCCCGATGAAGCAGGCGTACCGGGTTTCCGTTCCTCTTTTTTGGTATCTCCGCCTTTACTGCCGAAGGGAAGCTTTCCCAGCAAGCCGCCGCCGGGTTTCTTGTCATCCTTCCTGGGGGCAGCTTTCTTGTCGTCCTTGTCACCGCCGCCGCCAAACGGCAGTTTGCTGCCGAGCTTGCTCAGCGGCGAACCGCCGCCAGCGTCCTTTTTGCCGGCATCCCCCGGCTTTTTATCATCGCCGCCGCGCCCAAAGCCGCCCAGCGAAAAACGACCACCGCCCGCATCCTTTTTATCTTTATCGTCCCTCTTTTCAGGGGTTTTCGCCGGCGCAGGCGCTGCGGAGGATGATGCTGGACGCGGTGATGAACCGCCGCCTGAAGGCGATGACGACGAACTGCTGCCAAAGGGGGATGGGGAACTGGCAGGACGCGAAATCGGCGAGCTGCTGCTGCCCGATCCAGCCCCGGTTAATCCGCTGGAGCGCGGGCTGCTGCCGAAGACAGAGGATCCCCCCCCGCTGCTCGATCCGGGACCGCCGGGCGTGCGAACCGGGCTGGGCACAGATCCGCCAGAAGACGACCCGCTGCTGCCAAACGGAGATGTCCGCGTGGGGCCGGGCAGGCCAGCGCCAGAGACGCCCGACTTGCCGGATGAGGAACGTTTGCCAAATTCCTCATCATCGTCGTCGAGATCGTCATCCGTCAGGATATCGTCATCGTCGTAATCGTCGTCGTAATCGTCCTGGTACTTACTCATCTGTGATACCTCTACACCCGAAAATATAGCATAACACAACTTTCGTAAATTTTGGGTAAATTTAGCACAAATTTTCTATCAGAACCCCGAAAAAATGAGGATCGCGCACCGAAGGAAACCGCGCTGACGACAGATCATGTTACACTGGGGATATCGTGAACGGGCGTGAAACAGGACGATAATTACGAGGATGGTGTCGTTGACGCACCGACCGGCGGCCGAAAGGCTGTGGGAACTCAATCAGGCATACAGCCAGCGTCTGAGCCGCGCGCGCAGCCAGCTCGACCTCCTGATTCGCCTGCTGGAGCGAGAGGCACGCCCGCTGCAAACGCTCGAATCGCTGCTCTGGGCCCGGCATCAGCTTGAGGAACTCTATCTGGATCACCGCGCATGGCGCTACCGCTACTTCTATGGCGGACAGCAGCAGAACACGCCGCGCATGGTGCGCGAGGAAACCGCTGTGATGGCGGCGCTGACTCAACTGGAACGGCTCGGTCAGCGCAGCGTTGAGCGGCTGCACGCGATCGCGCGCGTCTTCAACGGGCTGGAACGCCCCACGCACACCCGGCTGCCACAGGGTGACTTATGGGAAATCCTGATCGACTCGCTCAACGACCTGGCGGCTCCGCTGGATGACTAGCGCTCGACCACCGGCGTCACCTTGAAGCGATGACGGCGGATGAATGTCTGCGTGCGCGAAATCGAGATGACGTTGAAGCCGGGATCGGCTTCCACATCCCCCTCAATGCCTTTCTGACCCGGATAACAGTGCAGTTGATACCAACTGCTCAGGACGCTGCTGTAGAGGATGCCATCCCGGTAGGTATCCGTTGCCATATGCACATGACCGAAAAAGACGCCGCGCAGCCGGGAACGCGCGTTCAGCAGGACACGGTGAAAATCCTCACCGTTGGTCATGCGCATGAATTCATCCCAGAAGGGCGCGCCGATCGGCAGCACGTTGTGATGCACACACACTACCAGCGGGCGTGAATCCGGTTCCCGGCAAATCCGCTCCAGCCACTCCAACTGACCGAGGCTGACCGTCCCGCCGGCAAACGGGGCGGGCGCGTTGCTGTCCATGCAGACGAACTGCACGCCGTTAAAGTCAAATTCGTAAAAGTAGGGATCGCGCGGCTGCTGCACATTGAACATGATCCGCTGGAGCATGTCGCGGTCATCATGATTGCCGATCAGGTAGTAGACCGGATAGCGGATCTCGCCCAGGATTTCCCTGGCTTTCTCATACGCCGTCGGGTCGGGATCGTAGGCAACATCACCGGTATGGATGACGAAATCGGGTTCAAACGGCAGGTTGTTGATCTGGCGGACGAGTTCGCGCGCCCCGTCCATCGGCCGGTGAGCAGCTTCCCCCAGGTTATAGTTCGGGTCGGCGCTGATGTGGGTATCGCTGATATGGACGAAGCGTACCAGCGTATCGTTCTGGTACTTGCTCAGGATGTCCGAGACATTCATGCCCTTGATCGGGATCGTGTTGTAACGGCTGTCCTGTTGGCTCATGGCATCCTGCAAGTCTGAGATCAGGCGAAGCGGAAAATTGTCAGAATTGTAATGTATGTGTCGAGGATAAGCCACAAACCCGGCGGCGTCGCTCTGCCTGACCGCCTGCTGGCAGGACTTTCTGCCCGGCAGCGAACGCTTGCAGGCGCGTTATAATGATCGGCATGAAACGTTCACCCGCCTTCACCCTGCTCATCCTGTTTCTGATGGTCAGCGCAGCATGTACCAGCGAGACGCCGACGCCGGTCATCCCCACGCTGATCGAACTGCCGAGCGTGACGCCGACGCCGCTTCCGACAGACACCCCGTCGCCGGAACCAGCGACCGCCACCGATACGCCGACGCCGACCGAAACACTCACGCTGACGGCGACGCCCACGCCAACCCACACGCTGGAACCGACGCTGACGCCCACGCCAACCAGCACGCCTTCCCTGACGCCGAGCCAGACGATCACGGACACGATCACGCCGATCCCGACCGACACCTTCACGCCGACGCCGGATTTTGGCGCTTTTTCCGCGCTGGTGCAGTTGGCGGCTCAGGCAACCGTGCTGCCGCCAGAAGAGCGGTATCCGCCAGAAATCCTGACCGAGCTGGCCATTGCGCGCCAGGTCATCCTGAGCCAGACGCCGCCCTCGCCGCCCCCTGCGATCAGCAATCCTGCCGGAACGCCGCCGATGTCTTTCCCGGCGACGCCGCTGCCGCAGCTTCCGCCGCCCACCTGCCAGTATCCGCCGCCGCCGGCGCTCAATGCCCTGCTCTCCAGCGATGGCAGCCTGTATGCCTCGCTCGGCTGCGCGCTGGGCAATCCACCGATTCCACAGCCGCTGGCTGCCGCCTCGCAGCTTTTCGAACGCGGGCTGATGATCTACGTCGCATCACCCACCGGAGGGCAGGGCGTAATCTACACCATGACGACCGACGGCCGCTTCCGCCGCTTTGACGACACCTGGCTTCAGGGTATCGACCCAGACAGCGGTGGCGAAGCTGTGCCGCCCGGTCTGCTGGAGCCGATCCGCGGGTTCGGCAAGGTCTGGCGGCTCAACCCGGATGTGCGCGCGGCGCTGGGCTACGCTGTCATCCCGGAACAGGGGGATACGGCGACTGTGCTCGATTTCAGCCGCGGGCGCGCCCTGTATATCCCGGCGCGGGCGGCGACCTTCCTGCTGCTCGATGATGCGCTGGGGGGCGGCATTCCCTCATCCGGAACATGGCGGAGCTTCTCCGGCGGGTTCTGATGCCGGGCATACGCGCAGTTGCCCTCATCTGGCTGGCGTGCTGTCTGCTGGTGGCGGGCGCAGCTTTCGGCGCGCCGCTGCTGCCTAATCAAGGGGTGATCGCCTACAGCGCCGAGGTCGCGCGCAACGGGATTCTGCTCCAGCCCGGCGATATCTACCTGCTCGATATTGCCCGTGAACGCCGCCACAACCTGACTCGCAGCCCACGCAGCGGGGACTTTCGCCCGCGCTGGACTGCCGATGGCGACGTGGTGATCTACATCTCGTATGGCGGAATCTTCACCGAAGGCATGTGGTGCGCCCAGCGGTTGAGCGGCGCGCTCGCCTGCACACCGCTCGGAGATCGCACGAACACTGAACCCCTGTGGTCGCCGGATGGCAGCGTCGGCATCTACACGACGACTCTCTCCAGCGGCATCGAACGACTCGCCCTGATCAACGCGGATGGCACGGGCGCACGGCTGCTGCGCCCCGAAGAGTCCTCCGGCGGTGACTATCACCCGGACTGGAGTCCGGACGGGCGGCAGATCGCTTTCGCCTCAACACTCGCCGGCAGTTGGGATATTTACGTCATCGATGCGGACGGCGAAAACCTGCGGCTGGTCTTCGACAGCCCTGCGTTTGAGGATCATCCGGTCTGGCGTCCCGATGGCAGGGCGATCGCTTTCCTCTCCAGCATTGAGGGAAGCAATCAGATTTATCTGGTGGAGATCACCGAAGACGGCTTCAGCGAGCCGAGGCGGCTCACCGAGCTGGGCGCGGATCATGGGATGCCGGCATGGCGACCCTGAACCGTTGACTCGCCTTAACGCCCTCCTTTATAATCCTGGGTGTGGGGGCGCTTGCGCCCCATTTTGCATACTGGTCGAAAGATGTGTGCTATGCGGCAGAGACTCGTTCTGCTTCTTCTCCTTCTGGTTTTTGGCGCAGTCATGGCGCTGGCGGTTCCGGCGACCTTCGCTCAGGACAACGCCCTCCGCGATCCCGGCTTTGAAGGCACGTACACCGGACGCGGTCGCCCGGACCTGAATATTCCGGCGGACTGGGGGCTGTGGATCTCCGAAAGCCCGCGTACCGAAAACTGGATGAACCTGTCTCCGGTCGCCTTCCCTCATCGAGGTCCGGATCCCAATCCGCATTCCGGAACGCTGGCGCTGAATTTCAACAAGGGCTACGCAACATTCACCGCCGCGGTGTATCAGCAGGTCAACGTCGAAGTCGGCGTCAATATCACGGCCAGCGCATGGGGCTATATTCAGACCTGCGACATTCCGCAGGGCGCTGACCGCTGCAATTCCGAGCCGGGTTCCGGCGCTTTCATGCGCGTCGGCATCGATCCCAACGGCGGAACCAATCCCTACGACAGCGATGTCGTCTGGTCGCCCAACGCCTCGCCGCACGGCGTATGGCAGCAGATGACGACCAGCGCCACCACCACCGGCCCCACGGCCACCATCTTCCTGTTCACCACGCAGGCATGGCCGCGCCAGCTCAACAATGCCTACTGGGATGACGCCTCGCTCACCGGCGGCGGCGTTGGCGGCGCAGCGCCGATCAACACCACGCCCGGCGCGCCACCGCCCACCGTGCCGCCCACCGCACCGCCTTTCGTCAACTTCGTCAATCCGCAGGCCCCACAGTCGGACGGCTCGATCATTCACACCGTTCAGGCAGGGGATACCGTGGACAGTATCGCGTTTGCCTACGGCGTCACGCGGTCGCAGATCATGGAACTCAATAACATGCGCGATCCGCGCATCATCCAGATCGGGCAGCAGTTGATCATCTCTCTGGCGACACCCTCGCCCTCGCCGACACCGACCGCTACCGCGCAGGCAGGCGGTCCGCTGACAGGGCCTCCGGTGGGCACAGGGCCTCGACCCACCAGCCCGCTGGTCCCGACCTCGATCGCCCTGCTGACGCAGATCGCCGCCGCGCCGACGCTGCCGCCGGTCGTTCAGCCGGGCGCGCAGAATACGCCGGTCGTGATCAGCAGCGCGCAGCCCGTTGCGGGCAGTGTCAATGAAGACGGCAGCACCAACTTCGGGCCGACCAACCCGACGCCGACCCGCCTGCCGTATGGTTTCTCGCAGGGGGCAGAAGCAGCGCCCGTCGTCTCTGTAGCTTCTGGCGAAGTCGTCCCGGCGCTCGATCCCAATGCGCTGGTCGCATCGGTCTGCGTGATCATGTTTGAAGACCTCAACGCCAATCGCATTCAGGAGGAGGGCGAGCTGGCGCTTGAGGGCGGCGTGATCCGCCTGCTGAGCAATGGCGCTGAAGTGGCAGTGCTTGGCAGCGATGACAGCGGCGATCTGCGCTGCTTTGATGAGGTTCAGCCGGGCGAATACATCGCCGCCGCGACTGCGCCCGAAGGCTACGGGCTGACGACGGCAGATCAGTACCGCGTCAGCGCATCCGCGGGGATCCGCGTCAACCTGGCGTTCGGCGCGGCGGAAGGCATCGTGCCGCAGCAGCCGCCGCCCGCCGATGATGGCGGCATCGTCAACGAGATCGCGGGTGAGGAAACTGACACAACTTCGCCCAATACGCTTGAGGATAATGTCGGCTATCTGATGTTCGGGGCGGCAGGGCTGGTCGTTTCGGTCGGCTTCGTCATGTCACTGCTGATGCGCCGCCGCTAGCCCATGGAACCATTCGCGCGTGAGCAGCGTCTGATCATCGTGGAACACGACTGAGGATGAAGCGCATGAAGCAAGCATCGATCAACGCCTGTCTGCGGCTCATCGCCATCGCCCTGCTGAGCGCCGCCATCTTTGGCGTGCAGGCGCAGGACAACGCGGCAGGCAGCGGACAGTTCTGGGTACGCCTGTTTGAGGATCGCAATGGCAACGGCGTCAAGGATACCAATGAGCCGCTGCTGACACGGGGGGCGGCGGTCACCCTGGCCAACAGCGCCGGGGTGATCATCGCCAGCGCCCTGCTGGACGAATCGCCGAACGCCGCACAGGGGCTGATCGGCTTCCAGTTCCTCCAGCCCGGCACTTACACGATCACGGTGACCGCGCCGGAATATGAGGCGACCACCGACGCCAGCTTCACCCGCCAGATCGTCAGCGGCGCAATCCCGACCGTCGTCGAGTTCGGTGCTGATCGCATCGACCCGGCAGCGCTTCAGGCAGGCAGCGGCGCAGCAGGCGAGCCGCAGGGCATCCTCGGACTGCCGATCCAGGTGGAGAATCGAGAAGAGATCGGTCGTATCGCCATTTCGCTGTTTGGCGCGCTGATCGTGATCGGCGTGATGTGGCTGCTGGGCTTCCTGATCTACACCCTGATTCTGCGCCCCCGCTACCGTCGTCAGATGGCGCAGGTGGGGGCCTATACCACCACAGGCAGCATGCGCGCCGTCAACCTGCCGGATGATTATGCCTTCCGCCCACCGACCTCCACGGGCACGGGCAGCCAGCCTGCCGTGCGCGATACCGGGGAGCAGTGGCGGCGCTAGGTACGCTCTGCTGATGATCACACCGCAGTCAATGAGGATACCTGATCGGGTATCCTCGTTTTTTTAGTCCACATGGCTCATCCCCCCTTTAAGTTGATCCGCTATCCTCTGCGCAGGGTTCAACAGCAGCATAATGTGTCCCTTTCAAGGAGATAACTGGAGACAAGGACGATCACGATGGACAAAAAACGCATAGGGATCATCTCTACCCGTCTAGCAGGCACGGACGGCGTTTCGCTGGAGACGATCAAATGGGTGCAGATTCTGGAGTCGCTTGGGCAGGAGTGTTTCTACTTCGCCGGTGAGATCGACTATCCGGATGAACGCAGCTATCTGGCCCCTGAAGCGCATTTCTTCCATCCGGAGATCGAATCGCTCAACACGGCGCTCTTTAACGCCTCGGCGCGTTCGCCAGAAGTCTCGCGCAGGGTGCAGCAGCTTAAGGATCATCTCAAGGATCACCTGTATCGCTTCCTGCGGCAGTTCCGGCTCGACCTGCTGATCGTCGAGAATGCGCTCACGCTGCCGATGAACGTCCCGCTTGGGCTGGCACTCGTCGAGCTGATCGCCGAGACGGATATCCCGACCATCGCGCATCATCACGACTTCGCCTGGGAACGGACGCGCTATGCCATCACCGGCGCAGATGACTACATCCGCACCGCATTCCCGCCAACGCTGCGCTCGATTTATCACGTCGTCATCAATTCGTTCGCCGCGCGTCAGCTTGCCCTGCGCACAGGCGCAAGCTCGATGCTCATCCCGAACGTGATGGACTTCGAGACGCCGCCGCCCCCGGTCGGGGAGTATGCCGATGATCTGCGCGCGGCGCTGGCGATCGCCGATGATGAGTTATTCCTGCTCCAGCCGACGCGGATCGTCCCGCGAAAACGCATCGAGCAGGCCATCAACCTGACGCGCCGGCTGGAACGCAAAGCCGCGCTGGTGATCTCGCATGCCTCTGGCGACGAAGGCTCGGAGTATGAAGCCTATCTGCGTGATTACGCCCAAGCGATGGGCGTCCGGCTGATCTTCGCCGCTGACCGAATCGCCCATGATCGCGGCAGAACGGACGAGGGACACAAGATCTATTCGCTGGGCGATGCCTATCATCACGCCGATCTGGTCACCTATCCCTCGGTGATCGAGGGCTTCGGCAATGCATTTCTGGAAACTCTCTATTTCAGCCGGCCGATCGTGATGAGCACCTACGAGATCTTCAAGACGGACATCCAGCCGAAAGGCTTCAGGGTCGTCGGGTTCGATGAGTTCATCACCGAGGAGACTGTGCGCCAGTCGCTGAATCTGCTCGATAACCCGGCGCTGGTCGAAGAGATGGTGGCGCACAATTACGAGCTGGGGCGAACATATTATTCCTATCGTGTGCTGGAGGAGCATCTGGTCGCCCTGCTCGGCGAGATGTAGCGGCGGGCGACGGGCAGCGGCGGAGGGTTGAAGATCGGAAAAAATTTACGGTTTTCAACCCTCCGCATCTTCAAAATCCGACGTATAGTTAGTTGGAGAGACGCATTTCTGTACCCACCCTAAGGAGAAGCTGAATAATGCGTTCGTTCGCCCGCTTCACTGCGCTGCTTATCATCCTTGCAGCTACCTTCTTTATCGGCGTTCTGAGCGTCCTTGCAGTCGCCAGCGCCACCATCACCACCATCGATGATTACGAGTATGCCGTGACTGGCACGGGACTGACCGATGAGTACAGCGGCTGTGATTTGGTAACTGTGATGGTCGCAGACGCAACCGGCGGCATCACTGATGTGGATACCATCTGTCTGGATATCCTCACGGGATACGCCAGCGACTACGCAGACTGGGGTTCGCACGAGTCGGGTTATTATCCTACGCAGAACCCGCTCACCTATACCCTCTTTGACACCGATACCAGCTCTCCGTGTTTTTCGGAAGAAAACTCGTATGCATGCAGCGATTTCCTGCTGAGCGGCGCTGCGGTTTGCCTTGCGGAAACGTATCGCGATGTCGATCTGGAAGGCCCCTTCCCCACTTCGCTGGGGGCGGTCACGGCGCAGTTTTCAGCTTGCAACTCGCCCGCCGAGCCTGGATCCCCGGTGACAACCTGCCGTCTGCCGATCCCGGATGGATCCGTCGTCGGTGAAGCTCCGCTCGGCGCGCAGATCTACTATGAGCCGGGCAATATCGCTCCGGGTTATGTCGCCAACCCCGGCACGTATATCGTGATCGGTCAGGACGAGAGCGAAACCTACTATCAGATCGTCCTCGCCTGCCAGCTCGTCTGGGTGCGCAAGGACACGATGCAGCCCAGCTTCCTGCCGCCTCAGAACGGCACGCCGCTGCCCACCCGCATCGTCGGATAGCGCACAGGCATCCTCACCTCTCTTTCTCCACAGACAGAATCAAAACCACCGGCGATCGCGCTGATCGCCGGTGGTTCTTTTTTGCCGATGCGAGAAGGGCTATTCCGCCATCGGATTGAAGATCATCTGCTGGTTATCGCCAAAGCTCAGGATGAGCTGACCACGCTCCAGCGTCGCGCCGGATACTGTGGTGAGCGATTCGAGATAGAACTGCTCCTGCGCGTTCAGCTCCTCGCTCAGGCACGCGCGGCGCGTGCTGACCGCCTGGCTGAGGGTCAGCGACGTTCCTTCCTGCTGATACGTGCCATTGAACAGATTGCAGCCAGCGCTGCCGCCAAACGTGCCGTCGGCGCGGAACTCCAGCGTCAGCGGCGTGCCCTCAATCGGCAGGATGAACATCGCGGGGCCATTCCACGAGGCAAGCTGCCATGTTGTGCCTACCAGGGAGGCATCCGGCGCGAAGACGAGCTGCTGTCCATCCGCCAGCGTGATCACGAGCTGATCCGCGCTGAACGTGAAGCCTGATGCTGTGGGCAGCGCCTGCAAATAGGCGCTTTCCTGCGCCATCAGCGCTTCGTCTGCGCACGCCATCATCGTGCTGATCGGCATCGAGAAACTGATCTGATCGCCGCTGAAGCTGTAGCTGACGCTGTAGCCATTGCAGCCTGCGCTGCCGCCTGCGCGTCCGTTCTCATTGAACGTCAGCGTGACTGTGCTGCCGTCGATGACGGGCGTCGGGTCTGCCGGGTCGCCCCACGAGACCAGCGCCCACGATGAGCCGACGAGCGTCAGAGCCGGCGCGAAGACGAGCTGCTGCCCATCCCCATAGAAGATCACCAACTGGTTGTCAGTGAACTCGAACGAAGTGGCAGATGCCAGCGCGCCGAAGAAGGCATTTTCCTGCGCCTGCTGATCTTCGTCAATGCATGCCATCATCGTGCTGATCGGCGCTTCAAAACTGATCGCGTTTCCGCTCAGCGTATAGGCACTACCAAAACCGTTGCAGCCGCCGCTGCCGCTGGCGCGCCCATCCGCCCCGAAGGTCAGCGTCACCGTGCTGCCGTCAATAACCGGCGTGGGACTGCTGATATCACCCCAGAATACGAGATTCCATGACGTGCCGATCAGCGAGCCGCTGGCGGCAAACACCAACTGCTGACCTTCACCATAGCTGACGATCAGGCGTCCATCGCTGAGTTCATAGGTTGTGGCTGCCTGAAGCGCGCCGAAGAAGGCATTTTCCTGATCGTCGATCCCCTGTTCGAGGCAGGCGCGCAGCGTGCTGAACACATTGCTGAAGGTGATCGTGTCATCACTGACTTCATAGCTGCCACCGTAGGTGTTGCAGCCGCCCGATCCTCCGATCGCGCCATCAGGGCCAAAGTTGAGCGTGACGGTCGTGCCGTCGATCACGGGCGTCGGGTCTGCCGGGTCGCCCCAAGAGACCAGTGTCCACTCTGTGCCGACAAGCGGATCATTCTGTGCGCTGACGCCGATAGCAGACAGCGCCACGGCGAACAAAATCACGGCCATGCTGGCAATACGTCGTACGATACTACTCATGTCTGTCTCCTGTAGAATTGATGTGCTTTCAGGTTGAAGACGATGAATCACTGCAAAAGGTTCCCGGCAGCACCATGCAGACTGCCAGACATGACGAGCAGACCGCCCGGCAGTAATGATAAATGTAATGGATGTTGATGAGCGCGGGGTGAAAAGAAAGCTGAGGCGCGGTTCTAGCCGATGCTGGATGATGCCCGCTGCACCCGCGCAATCCCGCGCGCCCGCGCTTTCGCCGCCTCGGCTTCGCGGCTGCGCGGCGGGGCCTGCGTTTGCAGACTGCCGAGCAGCTCGCGGGAAACTGCCGCAATCTGCTCGACGGCTGCATTAAACGCGGCTTCGTTGGCTTTCGACGGCTTGTTGAAGCCGCTCACCTTGCGGACGTACTGAAGCGCGGCAGCCCGGATCTCGTCATCGGTGACTGGCGGTTCAAAATTGAACAGGGTTTTGATATTGCGGCACATGGCTGTTCCTCCTGAAAACGACATGCGTCCCGGCTCCCTGAATGTGAAACTTCCCTTAGCTTCCCAATGACAAGCCCAGCTCAGTGACCTACATCGCCGTCATCCCGCCGTCGATCGGCAGCGCATGACCGGTGATGAAAGAGGCTTTATCCGAACACAGCCATACGACGGCTTCTGCGGTTTCCTGCGGCGTCCCCAGCCGGCGCATCGGCGCGCCGCGTTCGGTCGCTTCCTTCATGCCGGGGAAAAGTTCAACCATCGCCTGTACCATCGGCGTATCGGTGAAACCGGGGCAAACAGCGTTGACGCGGATATTCTGCCGCGCCACCTCCAGCGCCGCCGTGCGCGTCAGCCCGACCACGCCATGCTTGCTGGCAGCATAGGCAGAGGCGTTACGGAAACCGCTCAACCCTGCCACCGACGCCATGTTGACGATCGAGCCGCCGCCGGATGCCAGCAGCGCCGGGATTTCGTACTTGATGCACATCCAGACGCCTTTGAGGTTGACGCCCAGCACCAGATCCCATTCATCTTCTGTCTTCTCGTCAATCGGCGACATCGTGCCGCCGACGCCTGCATTGTTGAAGGCGCAGTCAAGCCGTCCATAGGTCTGAAGCGTGCCCTCGATCAGCCGCACCACCTGATCGTTTTTCGCAACGTTGCAGGCGATGAAGCGCGCATCGCCACCCGCTGCGCGGATCTGCGCGGCGGTCTCCTCGCCAGCTTCTTCGTTGATATCGCTGACGATCACCTGTGCGCCTTCACGCGCCATCAGCAGCGCGGTCGCACGTCCAATACCTGATGCGCCGCCGGTCACAAGTCCCACCTTGTTTTCCAGTAACATGAAGGCTGCTCCTTTTCATCCTGCACGAACGATACCCCTGCTGACTATCCCTGCTGCCACGATGCCATGGCGGAGATCGGCGTTTTCTGGCATGGGATCATGACCTTAACATGCATCTTTTGCATTCTGCAACCGGGATGCCTCTATACTGTAGCTACTGTAAAGTCCGAAAATCTGTCGATCTGACTGAGGGAGTACGCAGCCCATGTCGTTTATTCAGCGCCGAATCAGTGAGCAGGGTGATAACCCGGCAGCGAGCGACACCCCGGCAGCAGCCACGCGCTCTGCAGACCCGCCCGGAACCCCCCAAAAACTGCGCCTCAGCCCTAAACTGGCGTACATGCGCAAACAGCTCCGCGCCAAGATACTCAAATCGCCCGATGAAGCCGATCAGTGGGTGCGCGGCGATACCGAGAAGGAAAATGTCATTACCGACCGTCTGCGTCATTTCGTCGAGACGCTCTCGGCACAGAAACCCGAATTCCGCCTCGATCCGAAAGAATTTGCCGAACTGCGCGAAGCCATCCTCAATGACGTGATGGGCTTCGGCGCGATCGAGCCGCTGGTGCGCGATACATCATGCAGCGAGATCATGGTCAACGGGCCAGACATCATCTTTGCCGAGATGAAAGGCAAACTCACCGAAACTCCGTATGTGTTCGATGATGAGGAACATATCCTCTGGACAGCGCAGCGCATCGTCCGCCCGATGGGACGCCCGCTCAACCGCGAAAATCCGATGGCGGATGCCCGCCTGCCCGATGGCTCGCGCGTGCACATCGTCACGTCGCCCTCGGCGTTGTGCGGCACGACGATCACCATCCGCAAGTTCCCGGAAAAACGGCTGACGATGGACGACCTGATCAACTTCGGTTCGCTGACGCGCGAAGTGGCGGAATTTCTGGAAGCGTGCGTCGCCAGCAAGCTGAACATCGTCGTCAGTGGGGGGACCGGCTCCGGCAAGACGACCCTGCTCAATATCCTGAGCAGCTATATCCCCAACGGCGAACGTATCATCACCATTGAGGATGCGGCGGAGCTTCAGCTCAACCAGCGGCACGTCGTCCGCCTGGAGACCGCGCCGCCCATCCCCGGCGGAGACGGCAGGACGGGTATGCTGGCGATCCGCGATCTGGTGCGCGGCTCACTGCGTATGCGCCCTGACCGCATCGTCGTCGGCGAGTGCCGCGGCGGTGAAGCGCTCGATATGCTCCAGGCGATGAATACGGGGCATGATGGCTCGCTGACCACCGTCCACAGCAACAGCCCGCGCGATGCGGTCGCCCGCCTGGAAACGCTGGTACTGATGGCGGGCATGGATCTGCCGGTCATGGTCATCCGCCGCCAGATCGTCAGCGCGATCGACCTGTTCATCCAGATCAGCCGCATCAAGGACGGCTCGCGCAAGATCACGCAGATCACGGAAGTGCAGGGTATGGAAGGCGAAAACGTAACCTTGCAGGATGTGTTCGTCTACAAGCTGCCGGGACAGAGCGGAAATGCCCCGGCTTCAGTGGGCGGCGGCAAGCTCGAAAGCACCGGCTTCCGCCCGAAATTCGTCGATCGGCTGGAAGAAAACGGCTTCAGGCTGTCCAGCCGCATCTTCGGCGCAGGGCAGGCGCGCTTCTGAAAAAACGCCCCTCACACGACGGAGTTTGTGTGGGGGGCGTTTTCTTTCTTATTGCTCATGCGCCGGTTTTAGCTCGGAGGCTCGAAATAGCGCGCGTTGAACGAGCGCGCCGGCGCAAACGTGCCTTCCTTGCCCGGCGTGACATCGATCGCGTAGCTGCGATACTGGCAGTCATCCGGTGTGTTGTCATAGACCGGATTGAAGACCATCAGGTAGAAGTTGTCGTAACCTGTGGTGTCGAAAGAAGCGCCGCGCCCCAGCGGGAAGGCATCAAGCTGGCCATTTGCCACGCCCGCCGCCCACAGCTCCATCGACCCGCCGTCGTTGACCAGCCCGGCGTAATACGTCCCCGGCGTCAGTGCGAAGATAAAATAGTTTGCAGACAGTTCCTGTATGCCCTGCCCCGTAAATGTCCACCGCCCAACGTCGCTGATCGTCTCCTCGATCCAGACGGTGGCGTTGAATTCTTCCGCCAGATCATAATCGCGGGCGAGGTTTGCCAGCCGCCACTGTGCCACGATCTGGGGAGTCGTCATATCGTAAACCGCTACAGTATTGTCGAGCGCTTCGAGATGATCGAACTTGGCGATATTTGCCCAAAGCTCCAGCAGCGACTGGGGGCCCAGCTCGCGCACCATGTAATCCATGAACGTCCATTCGCCATAGCGCAGGCTGCCGCCTTCCGGATCATTGCTCGTTCCGAAGCAGATCTCAGGATACATGTAGGCAGTCTCGACATAGCCGGTAGCATCCTCGTCCTTGCCCATCGCGGCGACTTCCATATAGGTTGCCGTTGCCTCGAAGTACCAGCCATTCGGCTCTGCTGCGTCATAGCCGAACTGGATGGCGTGATGAAATTCGTGCCCCACCGTCGCGCGCATCAGGCTGATCGGCGTGCCGCGTCCCGGGCCTGCCACATCCGTCATATCGTTCTCGATCATGATGTAGCTGCTGCTGGCGTTTTCCTCAACCAGGTCTGGCGTGGCGGGGTTATCGCCCACGAACTGCTCTGGCGAGGTGATGCCGAGCGCCCCCTCGCCTGACCCGATCAGATCCATGATGTAGATGTCGTAGCGGTCATCGCCGCCGAAGCTGTTATCGGAAGGCGGCGGCGGCCAGCCCATCTGTACAATCTGAATTTCCCAGACTTCCTCGACGACGAACACGACTTCATCGAGGTATTCCTGCGTCACTGCGTCATCGCCTACCGTCGTGTAATGGATCAGAAAATGCTCTGTGCCGACGGTTTCAACAGGGCCGGACAGTTCCACCCGCGTGATCAGATCATTGAGGGCATCGAGTACGCGCTGGTCGCCGATGCGGATCGTCAGCAGATAGTTACCGGTGCTGGTCCCCGCCTCAAAATCGTAGCGCGTCATCCGGATAGTGTAGTCGCCGCTGGCGATCGCCGTGTAACCCAGCGCCGAGTCATAGATCCCCTGCATCGTATTGCGATCATCATTGAAAGCCACGCGCAGGTTGTTGGGGCTGTACAGCTCGATGAAGGTATCCAGATCCCCGTCCAGCCGTTCGGCCGTGATCAGGATTGACTGACCAGCTTCCAGCGTGACCGTATATTCCTTGAAGTAGAACGACGAGTCGATGTAGCCGCGATGCTCGATGACGATGATCTCGTCATCCTGCGCCTGCGCGCCAAACGCCAGCAGCATGATGAAAAAGATCAGACCAAAAGACAATTTGCGCACAATGGTCGCTCCAGAAATAAATGACGAACGCATCCCGACAGAAGCTGCGAGACACCGGTTATGTGTTCCCCATTGTATGCTGAAATGCCAGAACGCGGAGGCTGGCAGACCGCAGACGTATGACATCCGTCTGAAAATCAGTGACAGGCAGGCGTGAATGCAGAGGGTATCATGGCTGGCCTTGAGATCGCAGCGCATGACCAGGCGCAGACTGAAAGAGGGGTTTCATGAGACGACTCGCGATTCTGGCGCTGATGAGCGCCGTCCTGCTGACCGGTTCTCTGACGCTGGCGCAGACATGCCCGGACTCCGCCGGCGAATCCGGAGGCTGCCCGGATGGTGATGGCGACGGGGTGATCGATGCGCTCGATCAGTGCCCGGAAGTGCCCGGCAGCCTTTCCGCGTCTGGCTGCGCGCCACAGCTTGAAACCACTTTCCCGCGTAATCGCAGAGGAATCAGCCTCAGCAGCGCGGCAGAAATCGAGGAGCTGGGGCGGCTGGTCATCGGTACGGCGACCTTCGACCTTTCCAGCAGTGGGCTGCTGGCCGTGCGCGCGCCCGAACAGCTTCTGATCTACGATACAACGCGCCCGCCGATCGCGCCGCTGGGCAGCCCGATCGCGCTGTCCGCACGGCCGGGCGCTCCCATCGCCATCAACGCCATGGGAACTCTCACTGCGACGCTGGATTCTGTGGACGACGCCGCGCCATACCTTCAACTGCGGGATGCCGGCTCCGGCGTTGAGGTCATCCGTCATGAAGCGCTGAACGAACCGCCGCTGGCGCTTAGCGCGTTCGACTTCAGTCCTTCGCTGATGCTGCCGGGACTGGCTGTCGCCTATACCCCTGCCCCGGATCAGCCGGATGCGCTGTTCAGCCGTATCGTCCTGTATGCCGAAGGAAGTCTGTCCACTTTCTACACCCTGACGCTGCCGGGGCGTGCCAACCGCCTGTCCTTCAGCGGGGACGGCACACGGCTGGCGGTGGATACTGTGGATGAGGGTATGCTGTACGTATACGTTTTCGATGTATCCCTGCGCGGCACACCGATCGAGACCGATCTGCCCGTGGCGATCATTTCAGTATCAGATACGCCCACGCTCAGCGCACTCACGCGGCTGGACATTGGACTGCCGCACGCGCTCAGCGCAGACGGTTCCCGGCTGGCGGTGGGCAGCCCCGCGGGCGATCTGCTGATCTACGATCTGGGCGCGGCAGCCCCCGGCGACGCCTTGCAGCCGATCATGACGATGGGGCTGTTTGATCCGGCAGCTTCCGAGGGAATCTCGGCGATCACCTTCAGCCCGGATGGAACGCTCGCTGCCGCTGCGGGCGGTTGGCTCGGCGGCAGCGATGCTGCCGCCGAGCCGCCATCCTCCATCCTGCTCGTGGATGTGAACGATGGCGCAGTGCTGACCCGGCTGGAAGGGCATCGTGCGCTCATCGGGCAGGGTTCACTGCGCTTCAACGGCGATGGCTCGCTGCTGATCAGCGGTGCAGACGGCACTATCCGCTTCTGGGGCGCGCGCTAGCCCTTCACACAGCACAGGGACGATCCCCTGAGAAAGATCATCCCTGTGCGTACAGACGCCTGCCGAGCAGGTATTTAGTCATCCTTGCCGGCGTCAGGGTCGTAGTGCAGCCCCATCGCGGCGATCTTGTCCATCAGCAGCGCGCGGATTTCACCTTCCTCTGCATGCCTGCCGAGCGCCTTTTTCGAGAACAGCAGTTCGCCATTCACCTCAAACTCGAACCGACCCCCACGGCTGGGGATCATCGACCAGCGGGCGATCAGGATTTCCAGCCCACGGTCGCTCAGAATTTCGTCCATCAACCTGATGGCACGTGGTGTATAGTGTCAGGCACCGCAGTAAGTCAGGGTAATTTCCAACACCGGTTCTGTATACATTGGCGCCTCCTCATGTTATAGTGTTATCGGACTTCCAACGCAATTCTATAGGTTCGGGGCGAATTCACAAAGAATAAATTTGACAACGTTCCCTTTAAGCAAAACAATGAGATCAGAGGGATCATCACAGTTCTTGTCTGGAGCAATCAGCCATGGCAGATATGGCAGGGCTACTGCGCGAATATACCCACATGCGGGGTCGTGGAATCACTGCGATGGAAGCGCTGGAGTTTCTGCGCCTTCGGATTGAGCGTTTGCCAACCAACGAACGCGCCGAAATCGTTCGCCAGATCCGCGCCTACGAAGTCGAGCGCGCCTCGACTGCACCGGAACCGATCAAGCCGCTGAACGCGATGCGGAAAGCCAACAGCACGGCAGAGGTTGTCGCCGTTCAGCCCGCCAACGCACCGATCATCTGCCCGAATTGCAGCAAGCCGAACGCCCCCGGCGATCTGTTCTGCTTTAGCTGCGGCTACGTGCTGATGAAGGACAGGGTCTCCACCGAGACCAAGCGCCTGGCGGATTCAGGCGGAATGTCTCCCAGCGAGCATTTTGACATTCAGTCCACGCTGGTGCTGGTGCTGCGCAGCAACAATCAGCAGTTCCGGCTGCGTCCGCAGGATCTGACGCATGAAGTCATCCTGGGGCGCGCTGACCAGGCCTTCGCGCCGGATGTCGATCTGAGCCAGGTTCCGGGCAATATGAGCGTCTCGCGCATTCATATGTGCATCCGCTATCAGGCAGACACGCAAACGCTGACCGCCACCGACCTCAACAGCGCCAACGGCACTTTCATCAACGGGCAGCGGCTGTATCCTAAGGAAGTGCGCACGCTGCGCCACGGCGATGAGCTCCGCCTCGGTCAGATGGCGTTCAACGTCTACTATCAGCGCTGAAATCCGTTTTCGTCGTTTTCATGGAGAGCGCTCTACCCGGTCAGCGGATAGAGCGCTTTTTTTCATCTCAGGCAGAGCGTGCCTGCCGCGCCTGCCTCAGCTCGCGTTCCAGACGGCGGCGGTGTACATGATATTCGACCTCGATCGTGTGCCGCTCGGCTTTGATGAAATTCCGCTCCCGATAGGCGATTTCCTGCGCGATCAGCTCGCGGATGTTGGAAGGCGGCGTATAGCTCCCTGCGATGGCGCGCGCCGCAAGCTGGGCATGGAGGTCCGCCAGCGGCCAGATCGCGCCGAGCGGCTGCACCAACCCGACGAAGAACAGCGTCGGATGATCGGCATGGAAAACATGCAGATAAAGCGGAACCGGCTTGCCACCGCTGAAATCGAGAAAGTCGGTGTCGAAGAACGGAAAGCTGATATGAAAGCCCGTCGCCGCGATCACCGCGTCGTAAGGCTCGACCTTGCCGTCGATGAAATGCACGTTCAGTCCATCAAAGCGCTCGATATCACGGCGGACGTGCACCTTGCCGTGGCGGATGTAGTAGAGCAGTTCGGAATTGGCGGTCACGTGGGACTGAAGGATGCCATGATCAGGGCGCAGCAGCCCGTAGTCCGCATAATCGCCAACGTTCAGCCGCAGCGCCACCGCAACCAGCGTCCGGTAGATCGGGCGCGGCAGCCAGTTGAACTGCGCCGCCATGACATCGGTCGGCTTGCCGAACATGAACTTCGGCGAGATATAGTAACCGCGCCGCATGCTGATCGCCGTAAATGCCGAGACGCGGCTCGTTTCGACGGCGATATCGCAGGCAGAATTGCCGCCGCCGATCACCAGCACACGCCTGTCACGGAAAGGGGCGCTCGTCTTGTACTCGTGCGAATGCAGCAGCTCGCCGGTGTACTCACCGGGATAGCGGGGATATTTCGGCACGTTGTGATGCCCATTGGCGACGATCAGGTAGTCAAACTGTTCCACCGAGCCATCGCCGAGGGTGATCCGCCACGTCTCGTCAGGCTGCTTTTCGGCACGGCGAACTTCCGTGTTGAAGCGGATGTAGGGCATCACGCCGAAATGCCGCGCATACTCGTGAAAATATGCCAGCACCTGTTTGTGCGACGGGTAATCCGGGTAGTCGTCCGGCATCGGGAAATCATCGAACTGCGACATCTTCTTTGAGCTGATGATATGCGTCGTCTCGTAGACGCTCGAATGGCTCAGGCGGGGCGAAAACACCCAGTTCCCACCCACCTGATCATTCTTTTCATACACAACGAAGTTGGTCAGTCCCTGCTGAAGCAGATTCTTCGCCGCCGTCAAGCCAGACGGCCCCGCGCCGATCACACAGATGCGCGCTGATGTGCCTGTGTTCATGATGCCCCGCTCAAACCCGCTCTTCCCTGCCAAAACGAAACTTTGCGCAGATTGTAGCGCGCCATCCGGCGCAACAAAAATCCCCTCGACCTTGCAGGTGTGAGGGGATTTCTGAAGTGCAAACTGCCCTGAGTGAAGCGTCTAGCTGCCCGGCGTCGGCTCGGTTGTGGGTTCCAGCGTCGGGCGCGGCGTGCGGGTGGGACGCGACGTATTCGTCTGCGTGGCTGTATTCGTCGCCGTATTCGTCGCGGTATGGGTGGCCGTATTGGTGGCCGTCGGCTCCGGCGTATTGGTCGCCGTCGGCTCGTCCGTCGGCGTATTCGTCGGTGTAAAGGTCGCAGTATGAGTCGCCGTATTGGTTGCCGTGTGCGTGGCGGTATGGGTCGCCGTTGGCTCCGGCGTATTGGTCGCCGTCGGCTCATCCGTCGGGATCGGCGTCGCCGTCGGCGGCGGCAGCAGGCTGGGATCGAAGTTGATGACCGGCAGCTCGCCGAAGGTATAAGCGATCAGCGCGTAATCGCCATAGAGCATCAGGTTCGCGTCGGAAGCCGTGCCATCCCCTGCCGCCGCGCCTTCCGGCTCATCAGTGGCTTCCACTGCCAGCGTGCCCGCCGCCATGGCAGTTGCAGCGCGGCGCAGGGCGATCACGTCAAGCGGATCGACGCTGTTGAGATCGACACCGTCCGCCGGGAAGCGCAGGTTCGCCATCTGCAAGCCCGTCTCGCTGTTGAGCAGCAGCGCATAGCCGCTGAATGGTTCGCCATCGGCGGTGGTATAGCGATAAGCAACCGCATAACCGCTCAGGCTGCCGCGCTCAGCAGGAGCCACGCTCAGGATGGTGGCGGTGCTGCGCTCCGCCAGCACGATCGCTTCCGCCGCCGCCTCATCCTCAACTGTCACGCCGGGGCGCGTTTCTACCCGCAACGCTTCGCCAGAGGGCCCCTGAATGCTGGCGGGGCGACCCGGCGCGCTGTCGGTCAGCGTCCATGTGCCGGGGTAACGGATGATGCTGTTATTCAGGATGTCGTAGTAGGCGTTCCACTCAAACGGCGTGCCCGCAAACTGTTTGAAGGGGGTGATCGCGCCAGAAACGCCATCGAGCAGGTAGCGCAGATAATTGGTGGCGTTATCGGGCGTCAGCACGCGGACGACGTAAATCCATTCGCCATCCGTCCAGACGCGCTGACGGGCAGCATAGATCTGCCGGTTGAACGTGACCTCAAAGTCGATCAGCAGTTGATCGCCGTCACGGCGGCGGCTCAGCTCAGACCAGCGGTTGAAGCGTGACCAGCTTGCAGCCAGCGTTTCCTGCGTAAAGCGCCCGCTCAGATCGTCCGCAGTGACGGGGATGCCGGGATCTTCAACATACGCATCGATAACGCTCAGCGTGCCCTCATTGGACAGGTTGACCTGCGCCAGCCCGCGCGCATTGCTCGGCGAGGAAACCGTAAAGCCAGTCGGCAGGCCGATGGCATACATCCCGCTGGGGTGCAGGTATTGTTGGTCAAAGGTGATAGAATCAAAGCTGGTAACAGGCGGCGGGAACGTCGGGGTCGGGATGGCGGTCGGGTCAACGGTGGGACCCGTCGCCGGAATCGTGCTCTGGAAGATCTGCAGGAAGACCCCGCCGACCAGAACCACCGCCATGAAAATGCCAAGAATAATCGCAGCACGGCGTGATTGGTTTTGACTCATAGACGCGAAACTCCGGTACAGAAGATGGGTAGGGCTTGGAAGCCGCATCATCATACCTGAAAAAGCGTCACCTAAAAAGAGTGGGGAAAGGGACTGATGAACATCCTTGAGTCGCAGATCGATCCACAGGGTGAATTATTCCAGCGAAACTTTGCGCTTAACGCGGCGCTGGCGGCGGAACTGCGCGAACGGCTGGCGCTGGTGCGGCAGGGCGGCGGCGACAAGTATCTCGAACGGCACATCCGGCAGAATAAGCGCTTCGCCCGCGATCGTGTTGACCGGCTGCTCGATCCCGGCTCGCCCCTGCTGGAGATCGCCCCACTGGCGGCCTGGGAAATCTACAGCAATGATGCGCCCTCCGCGGGGATCGTGACTGGCATCGGCCGCGTATCCGGCGTGGAATGCATGATCATCGCCAATGATGCGACGGTCAAGGGCGGCACGTACTATCCGCTGACCGTCAAAAAACATCTGCGCGCCCAGCAGATCGCCCTGGAAAACCGCCTGCCCTGTATCTACATGGTGGACAGCGGCGGCGCTTTCCTGCCGATGCAGGATGAGGTCTTCCCCGACTCGGATGACTTCGGGCGCATCTTCTACAACCAGGCAATCATGAGCGCGGCGGGTATCCCGCAGATCAGCGCCGTGATGGGAAGCTGTACGGCGGGCGGAGCCTACGTCCCCGCCATGAGCGATGAAACGGTGATCGTCAACGGGACGGGCACGATTTTTCTCGGCGGGCCGCCGCTGGTCAAGGCGGCGACAGGCGAGGAAGTGACCGCGGAAGAACTGGGCGGCGCGGCGGTGCATACGCGCATTTCCGGCGTGGCCGATCACTTCGCCGAGGATGACGACCACGCCATCGAAATCCTGCGCCAGATCGTCGCCACGCTCAATTATCGCAAGCAGATCACGCTCGATCTCGCGCCGCCGCTGCCGCCGCGCTACGATCCTCAGGAGATCTACGGCATCCTGCCGCCGACCTTTCGCGAGACCTATGAAGCCCGTGAACTGATCGCCCGCATCGTCGATGACAGCGCGCTGCGCGAGTTCAAGGCGGATTATGGCACAACGCTGGTCACCGGCTTTGCGCGCATCGAAGGCATGCCCGTCGGCATCATCGCCAACAACGGCGTGCTGTTCAGCGACTCGGCGCTCAAGGGGACGCACTTCATCGAGCTGTGCGGCGAGCGCGGCATCCCGCTGATTTTCCTCCAGAACATCACCGGCTTCATGGTCGGCAAGGCATATGAGGCGGGGGGGATCGCCAAGGACGGAGCCAAGATGGTACACGCCGTGGCCAACGCCGCCGTCCCCAAGCTGACGGTCATCGTCGGCGGCAGTTTCGGCGCGGGCAATTACGGTATGTGCGGGCGCGCCTATTCGCCGCGCTTCCTGTGGATGTACCCCAATGCCCGCATCAGCGTGATGGGTGGCGAGCAGGCGGCGATGGTGCTGCTCACGGTCAAGCGTGAAGGGCTGCGCCGCGAAGGCAAGCCTGATATGACCCCGCGCGAACAGGAAGAATTCATGCGCCCGATTCTGGAAAAGTATGAACGCGAAGGCAGCCCTTACTACTCGACGGCGCGCCTGTGGGACGATGGCATCATCGACCCGCCGGAAACGCGCCGCGTGCTGGCGCTGGCGCTGAGCGCCTGCCTGAATGCGCCGATCCAGAAAACCCGTTTCGGCGTCTTCAGAATGTGAGAAAATGGACGCAGCTTGTGAATAGCTGTCTTTGTCTCAAACACCGAAAATCGGAGTTGTTCCCATAAACCGCTCATCGCAGTCCTCTGCCCTTACCAACCGGCAGATCTTCCGCGCCGCCCTGGTCGTGCTGACCGGCTTCGTCGCCAGCGGCGTACTCGGTCTCGTCCGGCTGATGGTCTTCTCCGCGCTCTTCGGGACGAGCGATCAGATGGATGCCTACGCTGCGGCGCAGCGCATCCCGGAAACGTTGTTCACCCTTGTGGCGGGCGGCGCGCTCGGTTCATCGTTCATCCCGGTGTTCGCGCGTTTCTTCGCTCAGGATGATGAAGATGGCGCTTGGCGGCTGGCGAGCGCCATCCTGAGCACCGTAACGATCGCGGCGATCGGCTTGTCGCTGGTGATCATGCTGATCGCCCCGCACATCATCCCACCGCTGCTCGTGCCGGATGCCCGCCCGGAGATGCAGATGCTGACAGTCGAGCTGACGCAGATCATGATGCTGACAGTCATCATCTTCAGCGCCAGCGGCCTGCTGATGGGCATCCTGAACGCGCGCCAGCTTTTTTCGCTGCCAGCGCTGGCGCTCAGCATGAACAACATCGGCCAGATCGGCGGGGCGCTGCTGCTCACGCCGTTCTTCGGCATTTACGGGCTGGCGTTCGGCGCGGTGATCGGCGCGCTGCTGCATCTCGGCATCCAGTTACCCGGTCTGCGGCGCGTCGGTGCGCGGCTGAGCTTCCTGCCCAGCGTGCGCGTGCCCGGCGTGCGCGAGGTCCTCGTGCTGATGATCCCGCGCGTGGTCGGACTGGGCGTGGTGCAGATCAATTTTCTCGTCAACATCAATCTGACTTCCGGCATGGTCGATGG